>DATIWS010000063.1:0-3287 GCA_035519275.1 Acidocella sp.
AATGGGCCGTCGTTTCCGGCTCGCACGGTAACGAAAGTGGGCTCGGCTTTGGGCCGTCCGCGCTTCCAATACCTGCCAAAGCGTCGCGACAGGCTGGCCACGAAGTCCTCGCTTCCGTACGGCTGGCCGGCGTAGGTGCAACGGCGTAGCGCGGTTATGGCTTCGGCATCGTCGACGCGCAGTGTTTCGGCCCATTCGGCCCTGCGGTCCTGCTGCATCCACCAATCCAGGTCGAGGACGCCGAATGGGTCGGTCCCGGCGAGGTGTGCGGCGGCGCTTGACCATCGGTACTCGCCGGCACGGGGCACCAGTCCGGCGCGGACCGGATTGCGCTCCGTATAGGCCAGCGCGGTCCAGAGATGTTCCGCGTCCAGCGCGCAGGCGAAGAAGCGATTCTGCCAGAGGTGTCCGGTCCGGCCCGAGCGGATGTTGTAGTATTGGGCGTAACGGCCATGGACGCGGCGCAGCAGCACGGCCAGCGAATCCTCGTGTTCGGGTACGGCGATCAGGTGCAGATGGTTGCTGATCAGACAGAAACCGAGGATGCGGGCGCGGGCGTCGGAGAGGTTTTCGCGGAGGAGGCGGAGGTAGGTGAGGCGGTCCTGTGGAGACGAGAAGGTCTCACAACGATCGACGCCGCGCTGTGTGATGTGGCAGGCGACATCGGGCAGCAAGGCACGATTGCGTCTGGGCATCCACTGGACAGTGTCGGCAGGGTGGAGGGTTTCTCAGAAAATCGCGCAGTTCAGGCTGACCCATTTATCCCATTTATCCCGGCTGACCCATTTATCCCCGGCAAGGGCTATTCGATCGCGCCAAGCTGCAAGCCGGCGAGCGTGTGCTGGTGCACGGGGGCGCGGGCGCGGTGGGCATCTTCGCGGTGCAACTGGCGCGGCACCGCGGCGCACACGCGATCGCCACGGCGTCGGCCCGGAACCTGGATTTCGTGCGCGAGCTAGGCGCGGAACAGGGGATCGATTATCATGCCGGCCGCTTCGAGGACAGCGCGAGGGACCTGGATGTGGTGTTCGATACCGTCGGCGGCGAAACGCTGGAGCGCTCGTGGGGCGTGCTGCGGCCCGGGGGCCGCATGGTCACGATCGCGGCCAGCGTCGAGGGCGCGACGGAAGAACGCGTGAAGCAGGCGTTCTTCATTGTCGAGGCCAATCAGCGGCAGTTGATTGAGGTGGGAGGCCTGCTGGCGAGCGGCCGGATTCGCACGTTTGTGGACACCGTGGTTCCCTTGGCGCAGGCGCCTGCGGCGTTTCGCGGCGAGGCGCGGCGCGCCGGAAGAGGCAAGGTCGTGGTGGCGGTGGCGGCGCAGGAAACGGCGACGGCTAAAGGGTAGCTACAGGTGTCCGGGCAAGCTAAAAGCCAGGCTTTCAGCCAGGCTGGCAGCCCAATGCCGCTTAGTTTTTCGGGTGTTCGGGCAAACCACTACATTCCAGGTGAGTTATGTTTTAGGATGACTCCTCACGAGTTGCCCGTCGTCCTCAACCTGTACGCGCAGATTGCCCCCGGAGAAATGTTTCGCTTGTTGCAGCGGATGCTCGGATGCAACCGGCGCGACGGGATCTTTACGCCGCGGGCCGTGCTGTGGATGATGATGTTAGAGCGACTCGATCCGCGCGGCAGTCTGGCGAGCAGCGTGGAGCAGTTGGTGCAAGGAAAGATGGATGTCGTGCTAAGCCGCTGCAAGCGAGTGCGGGAACGAAAGATATCGTTGGCTACGGGCGGGTATTGCCAGGCGCGACAGAATCTCCCTCGCACGTTGATGCAGCGCAGCGTGGAAGAATTGATCCAGCGGCTGCGCAACCACCTAGGGGAACGGGTGCCGGCGGTGGAGCGCGCGGTTTACGTGGTGGACGGGACGGGGCTGCAACTGGACCACAGCCCCGCGTTGGCGGACGCCTATCCCGGGGCACAAAACCAGCATGGAAAGTCCCACTGGCCCATCGTTCGCATGCTGGTGCTGCATGACGTGGAGACGGGAATAGCGGAACAGCCGCAATGGGGGCCGATGTACGGGCCCAAGGCCGTCAGTGAACAGGCGTTGGCGCAGCAGGCGATGGCCTCGTTGCCGGGCCAGTCGGTGATCATTGGGGATCGCAATTTTGGGATTTATGGGATCGCCTGCGGGGCGCAGCAAAATGGGCATGACGCCGTGATCCGCTTGACCAAACAGCGGGCTTGGCGTTTGCACGGCGGCCCGATCTCACAAGTCGGCGAGGAGGAGGTGGTATGGCGTGCCAGCCGATGGGATCAGGTAGAGGGGCTGCCGGCCGGTGCGGAAATTGCAGGACGGCTGATTGCCTGGCGGGTGGGGCGCGGCCGGAAAAAACAGTGGCTGTATCTGTTCACCACCCTGGCGATTCCTGCCGAGCAGGTTGTAGAACTCTATGGTCTGCGCTGGAACATCGAGACCGATCTGCGCAATCTGAAGCAGACGGTTCGCTTACACCATTTGAACGTTCAGTCGGCTGATCTGATGGAAAAGGAACTGCTGGCGGCCGTCCTGGCCTACAATCTGGTGCGTGCGATGATGTGCCTGGCAGCGCGCCAGACCGGAGTACGCCCCCGCCAACTCAGCTTCACCTACGCCAGCAACTTCGTTCGCCACGGCATCCTGACGGTGCTCGAAGGACGGACCGATGCCGAACAGGTCTGCCGGATGGAACGTCTCATCGACCTTGTGGGGCGCTGTCGCCTGCGACGACGGGCCAAGCGGCGTGCCTTCCCCCACAAAGTCTGGGGGCGTGGTTTCAGGTACCCTCAGCGGAGCACGCATGAAAACTAAGCGGCATTGGGCTGCCAGCCTGCCCTACGGTGCTGCCGGCCGCTTGCTCTGGACCGCGGTCGAAACGGCGTGGGAACTGATGGATGCCAATCCCATACGGCTGGCAGGCCCTGGCGTCCTGGAGCGCGCGGGCGGCAATCTCGCTGCCGGACCCGGAAAACCCCATAGAACAGGCAGAACGTGTAGCCGTTCCATAGCGGTACAACTTCGAGGCGAAGCTACGATCTCAATTGTACGTGGGGTTCCGAGCAGCCCGGCTATACTCCTTTCAGTCCAGAGTTCCGTTTGCACGAACAACTCCGGACTCCCGCAACGAGAAAGGAGACACACATGCGCATTCTTCGCGCGGCCGCACTCATCGCCGCACTCGGCCTTTTGGCCGCCGTCCCCAGTTTTGCCGATCTCATGACCCCGGGCGCGAGGCACTCGACAACCTCCGCCGAAACTTCCGGCACGGCCGGCCACCTTCAGCGGATTCTCATCGCCGATC
>DATIWS010000064.1:0-5438 GCA_035519275.1 Acidocella sp.
GATCGCCTGTTCCTTGAAATAGTCGCCGAAGGAGAAATTCCCCAGCATCTCGAAGAAGGTGTGGTGGCGGGCGGTGTAGCCCACGTTATCCAGGTCGTTATGCTTGCCGCCCGCGCGCACGCATTTCTGCGAGGAGGTGGCGCGCACGTAAGGCCGCTTCTCCTGCCCGGTGAAGACGCTCTTGAACGGCACCATGCCGGCGTTGGTGAAAAGCAGCGTCGGGTCGTTGCGCGGCACAAGGGGCGCGCTCGGCACGATCTGGTGCCCGTTGCGGGCGAAGTAGTTGAGGAAGGTGGCGCGGATATCGTTACTGGTAACCATGCAGGCTGAATTACAGGGCCGCAGGGTTTTCGCCAAGTATGGGCGTTGCCAGCATCTCGGCCACCAGCGGGGGCAAGGCGGCCATGGCGAAGGGCTTGGTGAGCACGCGGGTGCCCCGAAGGAGGCTTTCCGTCCGCATAACCGCTCTGTCTGCGTAGCCGGTCAGGAACAGGACCTTGAGGCTGGGACACAGGGTGCGGGCGGCGGCGGCGAGTTCGTGGCCGCACATGCCTGGTAGGCGGATGTCGGTGATCAGCAGGTTGACCGGTTGGCCGCCGCCCAGGAACTCAAGCGCGCTGCGGCCGTCTCCTGCCTGCTCGATGGTGTAGCCCTGGTCCCGCAGCACCTCGGCGACGAGGTCGCGGATGCCGGCTTCGTCGTCGACGACGAGGATGCAGCCGCACGCCCGCTGGGGGGGCGCCGCCGGCAGGGCGATGTCCATGCTGGGCAGGGGCTCGGCTGCGCCGTCGTGCCGGGGTAGATACAGCTTGACCATGGTGCCGGCGCCCGGGGTGGATTGGATGGTGACATGGCCGCCGGATTGGCGGGCAAAGCCGTAGAGCATCGACAGGCCAAGCCCAGTACCCTTGCCGGCCGGCTTGGTGGTGAAGAAGGGGTGAAAAGCGCGGGCCAGCACGTCGGGCGGCATGCCGGTGCCGGTGTCAGTCACGGCGAGGGTGGCATAGTCGCCCGGAGGCAGCTCGAATGCCTCGGCCTGGGGCTGGCTGAGAGCGAGGTTGCCCGTGGCGATGGTAAGAGTACCGCCTTGCGGCATGGCGTCCGAGGCGTTGATGCAGAGATTGAGCAGCGCATGTTCCAGCTGGTTGGGGTCCACCAGCGTGTTGTGGAGGTCTGGCGCTGGTTCCAGCTTCCGCGCGATGCCAGGGGTGATGGTCTGGGCGATCAGCTCCTCCATGTCCTCGATCAGGAGATTGATGCTGGTGACGGAGGGCGCCAGCGGGTGATTGCGGGAAAAGTCGAGCAGCCGGTGGGTGAGGCGGGTGGCGCGGCTGGCGGAATGGCGCGCGGCGGCGATGTGGCGCTCCAACTCGTCCACCCGGCCTTCCCGCAGGCGCAGTTGCAGCATATCCAGGCTGCCCATCATGCTGATGAGCAGGTTGCTGAAATCATGCGCGATGCCGCCGGTGAGATGGCCCATGGCTTCCATTTTCTGTGCCTGGCGCAATTTCCCTTCTGTCTCCAACAGTTCCGCCGTGCGGGCTGCGATGTGTGATTCCAGCTCCTCGTTGGCAGTGCGTAGCTGTTGCGTGGCTCGGCCTAAACGGATGCTGGCGCGCACTGTTAAATCGGTGAGGATGATGATGAGGGCCGACACGACCAGGAAGACGAGGATCATCATCAGCGGGCTCGGCCAGTAGATGCCGAAGCTGGCCAGAGGATGGAGGAAATAGGCCACCATAGCCGCGGCGAGGGCGGAGCAAAGCAGGCCGGGCCCGAAGCCGCCGGCCAATGTAGAAATGATAACGGCCGGGATGAAGGTAAAGAAAGGCGCGGGGAGAAGGCGCCCGATGGCAAGGCGTATGGCCAGCGCCATCAGACACGTACAGACCGCAATGCTGTAGCCGGCCCAGACGCGTTTCCGCAGGCGCAGCAACAGGTCATACATTAAGAAACCATTTCCCCCGGTTGTTGGTGGCCGTAACCTAGAGGCCAGCCAGCGCCGGGGGTCAAGCAAATTCACATGAGCCGGCGTTTCGCCGGGGGCGGGGCGGCTAGTCGTCGCCGCCGTCACCCTCGCCGGAATCGGAGGCCATCAGCGCATCGGCGATGGCGGCGGATTGGTCTCGGATCTTTTTCTCGATCGCCTCGGCCACTTTCGGGTTGTCACGCAGGAACTGCTTCGCGTTCTCGCGGCCCTGGCCGATGCGCTGGCTGTCATGGGAGAACCAGGCGCCGGATTTCTCCACCACGCCGGCCTTCACGCCAAGGTCGACCAGCTCGCCAGCCTTGGAGATGCCCTCGCCGAACATGATGTCGAACTCGACCTGCCGGAAGGGCGGGGCGAGCTTGTTTTTAACAACCTTGACGCGCGTATGGTTGCCGGTGACCTCCTCGCGGTCCTTGATGGAGCCGGTGCGGCGGATTTCCATGCGGATGGAGGCGTAGAACTTGAGCGCGTTGCCGCCGGTGGTGGTTTCCGGGTTGCCGAACATGACGCCGATCTTCAAACGGATCTGGTTCAGGAAGATCAGCATGGTGTTGCTGCGCGCCACCGAGCCGGTGATCTTGCGCAGCGCCTGGCTCATCAGGCGGGCATGCAGGCCCACGTGAGAGTCGCCCATCTCGCCTTCCAGCTCGGCGCGGGGGACCAGGGCTGCCACGGAGTCGATCACCAGCACGTCGATGGAGCCGGAGCGCACCAGCGTATCCGCGATCTCGAGCCCCTGCTCGCCGGTATCAGGCTGGGAAATCAGCAGGTTGTCCACATCCACGCCGAGCTTGCGGGCATAGACGGGGTCGAGCGCGTGCTCGGCATCGATGAAGGCACAGACGCCGCCGCGCTTCTGCGCCTCGGCGATGGCGTGCAGGGCCAGGGTGGTCTTGCCGGAGCTTTCCGGGCCGTAGATCTCGATCACGCGGCCGCGGGGCAGGCCGCCAATGCCCAGCGCGAGGTCGAGCCCGAGCGAGCCGGAGGGGATGACCTCAATGGCCTCGGTGCCGCCCTTGGCGCCCATGCGCATGATCGAGCCCTTGCCGAAGGCGCGCTCGATTTGCGCCATTGCGGCGTCGAGCGCCTTGTTCTTTTCCAGATCCGGTTTTGCCATCGTCACTGCCATTGGGGTTGTCTCCGGAGCGTCCAACATCGACTCGAGCGCTGTCAAACGCGGCTTTTTAGTTGTGGTGGCTACAACCATAGCGTGTTCTTCCTCAAAGGCCAGAGTGATTCGTTAAGAATTACGCTGACACGGCAGGAACAAAATGGCAACGGCTTTGTTAACCATTTGTTCGTTTTTTGTTCGCGTTGGGCTTTTATGCTTATATTCGGAACAGCCGCGTGAAGCTTTACCGAGGCAATGTTTGACAGTCCGGCGGCAAGCCCACCATCCTGCCCGGACCACAATAAAACCGTGGAGGAATGCCATGACACAAACCTATAAAGGGGCCTGTTTCTGCGGGACCGTGACGCTGGAAGCCACAGGCGCGCCCGAGGCGATGGGCTATTGCCACTGCCGCTCCTGCCGGTCCTGGTCCGGCGGGCCCGTGAACGCCTTCACCCTGTGGAAGCCCGAGGCCGTGCAGGTGACACAGGGCGAGAGCGAGATCGCCAGCTTCGCCAAGACCCCGGCCAGCCATCGGCAATATTGCCGCAAATGCGGCGGGCATCTGATGACGGTGCATCCCGGTTTCGGGCTCATCGACGTGTTCTCGGCCACGCTGCCGGACCTGCCCTTCAAACCCGCCGTGCACGTGAACTACGCCGAAACCGTGCTGCCGATGAAGGACGGGCTGCCGAAGCTCAAGGATTTCCCGGCCGAGTTGGGCGGCTCGGGCGAGATGGTGGCCGAGTGACAAAAAAAGGGCGTCCAACGCGGGACGCCCTTTTGCCTTGGAAGCGTGAACGGATTACAGCGCGCCGCCGCGGCGTCCGATGGCAGCACCGAGGCGCAGGCGGAGCGAGTTCAGCTTGATGAACCCTGCCGCGTCCTGCTGGTTATAGGCGCCGGCATCGTCCTCGAAGGTGACCATGCGGGTGTTGTAGAGCGAATGCGGGCTCTCGCGCCCGGTGACGATGACATTGCCCTTGTACAGCTTGAGCCGCACCGTGCCGGTGACGGAAGCTTGGCTGGTGTCGATGAGCGCCTGCAGCATCCGGCGCTCGGGGCTAAACCAGAAGCCGTTATAGATCAGCTCCGCGTAGCGCGGCATGATGCTGTCCTTCAGGTGTCCGGCTTCGCGGTCCAGCGTGATGGACTCGATGCCCCGGTGCGCGGCGAGCAGAATGGTGCCGCCAGGAGTCTCGTACACGCCGCGGGACTTCATGCCTACGAAGCGGTTCTCCACCAGGTCCAGCCGGCCGATGCCATTGGCCTTGCCGTACTCGTTCAGGCGGGTGAGCAGGGTAGCCGGGCTCAGCGCCTCGCCGTTCAGGCCCACGGCGTCGCCGTGCAGGAAGTCGATGCTGATCTCGGTCGCCACGTCCGGCGCCGCTTCCGGGCTGATGGTGCGCTGGTAGACAATCTCGTCCGGCGCCACGGCCGGGTCTTCCAGCAGCTTACCCTCGGAGGAGGAGTGCAGGAGGTTCGCATCCACCGAGAACGGGGCCTCGCCGCGCTTGTCCTTGGTGATGGGGATCTGGTTCTGCTCCGCGTACTCGATGAGCTTGGTGCGGGAGGTGAGGTCCCACTCGCGCCAGGGGGCGATGACGCGGATGTTCGGGTTCAGCGCGTAATAGCCGAGTTCGAAGCGCACCTGGTCGTTGCCCTTGCCGGTGGCGCCATGGGCCACGGCGTCGGCGCCGACCATCTCGGCGATCTCGATCTGGCGCTGGGCGATGAGCGGGCGCGCGATGGAGGTGCCGAGCAAATACTGGCCCTCGTACAGCGCATTGGCGCGGAACATCGGGAACACGAAATCCTTCACGAAGGTCTCGCGCAGGTCCTCGATGAAGATCTGCTTGATGCCGAACATCTCGGCCTTCTTGCGGGCGGGCTCCAGTTCCTCCCCCTGGCCGAGATCGGCCGTGAAGGTGACCACCTCGCAGTTATAGGTGTTCTGCAGCCAGCGAAGGATGACGGAA
Organism: Acidocella sp.; assembly: GCA_035519275.1. Lineage (GTDB taxonomy): Bacteria > Pseudomonadota > Alphaproteobacteria > Acetobacterales > Acetobacteraceae > Acidocella. The sequence goes on from DATIWS010000064.1 coordinate 5,081, forward strand.
GTGTCCAGCCCGCCGGAATAGGCCAGGACGACTTTTTTGATGCTTTTGTCCATGATGAAGCCTCGTATTACGTTGGCTGGTTGCCGCCAAGAGGCCGGCGCGGCGCGAACAGGGCCTTTAAGAACATTTTAGCCCCGCAGATCTGCTGCGCCATATAGCCGCCCGTGGCCAGGGCCTCGGGCGCCGTGGCATCGCCCGTGGGCAGGTACACGGGGGAGAAATCGGCGGTGCGGAAGATGACGTCCCAGATCGAGAACACGCCGGCATAGTTGCAGGAATTGTATCCGGCCGCGCGCAGCGCGTGGTGCAGCCGGTGGAAGCGCGGCGAGACCAGCAGCCACTCAAGCGGGCCGAAGGA
>DATIWS010000065.1:0-3592 GCA_035519275.1 Acidocella sp.
CGGCCAGGCCCAGCCGTTCATCCCAACATCTACCCCGGCACCGGCATTGCCGCGCGCTGCAATATCGCGTCCGTCGCCACCCCTGCGGGTAGCGTGCCAAACGCAAACCCACGGCCCAGCCCCAACCGCGTCGCGCAAAACGCCTCGGCCAGCGGCAGCGGTGCGTAGCGCAGCAGCAGGCTCGCGCTCAGCGCCACCGCCAGTTGTTGCGTCAAATACCGTGCGCTGCCTTCCGTGGGTGCGGGCAGCGGCGCCGCCAGCCAATCATCCAGCGCCTTGTGCCCGCCTGCCGCCAGGGCAATCTCCGCCCGCAGTGCTGCCGCGGCCTCCGGTTCGCGGGTCAAGGCGCGGATCACGTCCAGGCAGATGACATTGCCCGAGCCCTCCCACAGACCGTTCACTGGTGCGTCCCGGTACAGCCGCGCCACCACCTGCTCCTCGATGAAGCCGTTGCCGCCATGGCATTCCATCGCTTCCGCGGCCACGGCCGGCGCGCGTTTGCATATCCAGTATTTGGCGAGCGGCGCCAGTATGCGGAACAAAGCTGCCGCCGTGGCATCGTGTTCGGCAGCGTCCAGTGCCGCGGCGGCGCGCATGGCCAGCCACATGGCGGCTTCGGACTCGATGGCAAGATCCGCCAGTACATTCGCCATCAAGGGCTGCTCGATCAGGCGGCGCTGAAACGCCGTGCGGTGGCTGGCATGGTGGATGGCCAACGTTGCCGCCTGGCGCATGAGTCCGGCCGAGCCCAGCGCGCATTCCAGCCTGGTCAGTTGCGCCATCTCCAGAATGGTGGCGATGCCGCGCCCCTCCACCCCCACCAGCGCCGCCTCCAGGCCGCGGAACTCAACCTCTGACGAGGCGTTGGAGCGGTTGCCGCATTTATCCTTCAACCGCTGCAGCAGCAGCAGATTGCGGCTGCCATCGTCGCGCCAGCCCTGCGCCAGAAAGCAGGAAATGCCGGCATCTGTGCGCGCCAGCGTGAGGAACAGATCGGAGGTCGGAACGGAAAAGAACCATTTATGCCCGGTGAGCCGATACCGGCCACCTTCGGCGGCGACGGCGTATGTCTGGGTCTGGCGCAGATCCGAACCACCTTGCTTCTCCGTCATGGCCATTGCCACGGTGAGCGCGGATTTCGCATCCGGCGGTGCGGGCGCGGGGTCGTAGCCGGGCGACAAGATGCGGCTGCGAAATTTTGCCAGCAGGTCCGGCGCGTGGCGGAGCGCGGCCAGGGAGGCAAATGTCATGGCGGCGGGGCAGCCCACGCCGGCCTCTCCCTGCGCCCACAGATAGGACAAGGCGGCGCGCGCGGTGTGCGCGCCGTGGCGTTGCGCGGTCCAGCCCAGCGCATGCACTTCGTCGGCCCGCAGCGCGGTCATCAACTCGTGCCAGGCGGGGCAGAATTCCACCATGTCGATGCGGTGGCCAAACCGGTCATGCGTGCGCAACTCAGGCACATGGCGGTTGGCGTCCCGCGCCAGGACCTGCATACGTGCCGACCCAATGCGCGTGCCGCAGGCTGCCAGCCGGTCCTCCGCCCACACGACGCCAAACGCCGCCACCGCGTCGCGCAAGGCGGCATCACCCAGATAGGCGTTGAAACCGACGAATTCCGACGACTGGTTCAGCACGTCGTGCGTGGCGTAGCCGGACATATGGCGCTCCTTTTTTGCTGCCAGCCTAACGGATTTCTGGGTTCAGATACAGAAAAACGATACGACTCTCCTGTCGCCATGGCGCGCTGAGGTGCCGCGGCGGGATGCAGGAGTTACGCAGCGGCCGGGCTGGAGGAGAGCCGCTATTTTTTCCGTGGACGGTTACGCTTCGTCTGGAATGAGTTCCAGGCCGATCTGGTTGCCTTCAACCCAGCGCCGCCGTGCACGGCAATAAATTCCTCCGAATTCCAGAGAAACGAACTCAGGAACATCGGTGAGACCGTGATCGACTGCATTGTACACGACCTGTCGGAACAGGGGGGGCGTGCGTCGAAACCGAGGTGATGATTGACGTGCCAGAATCGCTAACCTTGCGTTTCGCCGACAGCACCCAACGCTAGGCGCGGCGTTGCTGGGCGCGGGGCAATCTCATTGGCATCGAATTCGTACACGCCCCCTGATGCTTCGAGTGAAGCCAGGGGCGTCTGGGCCTGGCGGCGTTACCGCCCCCGAGCAGCAGCGCCGCTGCGTTCGCGTTAACCGGCGGGGGCAGAGCTTCTGAACCATCCGCTCGGGGCGCTTGAGTTGTATCTGGGTCTCATTCCAGGGCGCGAACCGCACTCTTCCACAACATGCAATGGTGCAACGCAGCAACCGCATGGCTGTTATCTCTGGTTTGTACCTTTAGGACAACGTTTTCCGAGGTGCTGCCCTAGGTAAAACCCTACGGTTTTGGCCAGTTTCGTGAGGGCGGGAAGGGGACTTGAGGGGGAATGTGTCAGAAATGCTACAGCTGCGGGGGATTTATGGCAGCTCCACTCTGGGTGTATTCTTTTTGTTTTTTAAGGGGTTATATTGGTTATCGCAACCAATTTGGTAAGGATACTGCCATGAAGTTCCGTTTCGCGCTTGCCGCCGCCACCTGCTTGGCCATGCCGCTTGCGGCCCAAGCCCAGCCCGTTAAGGGGCCGTATGTCAGCCTTGGTGCTGGTACCAGCATCCAGGATGGATTCAGCTACGACAATCACAACGGCAGCTACGGCAAGTTCAACAACAGCATCTCCTACTCCGGCGCTATGTCGCTGGGTTACGGCTTGGGCAACGGCTTCCGTGTGGAAGTTGGCGGCAATTTCTACCGCAACAACCTGAGCTCCAGCCACAACTACGGTACCAATAACGGCATCTACGCCGCCCATGGCGGCACCGAGACCTACGGCCCGATGGTGAACGTGCTGTACGACTTCAATGTCGGCCTGCCGATCTTCCCCTATCTGGGCGCCGGTGCGGGTTACCAGTGGGTGCACCTGTCCAACAGCCTGGCGGGTGACGGCAATGGCTACCGCGTCGGCGGTAACGCCGGCAGCTTCGCTTACCAGCTGATCGCCGGTGCGTCCTACCCGCTCCCCTGGGTGCCGGGCCTGTCCGCCACCGCCGAATACCGCTTCATGCAGCTGGTCTCCAGCCGCAACTATGCTGAGGTCGGCGGCAACAACGGCATCGTGAAGCTGGGCCAGCACGACTACCACACCTTCCTGCTGGGCCTGCGCTACCAGTTGTTCAACGCCCCGGCGGAGGCCCCGGCCCCGGCTCCGGCTGCTGCCCCGGTTGCCGCTCCGGCCCCGGCCCCGGCCAAGACCTACCTGGTGTTCTTCGACTGGGATAAGTACAACCTGACCCCGCGCGCGACGCAGATCATCGCTCAGGCGGCGTCCGACTCCAAGACCCAGAACGTCACCACGCTGGACGTTTCCGGTTACACCGACACTTCTGGTGCCGCGAAGTACAACCAGGGCCTGTCCGAGCGCCGTGCCAAGGCTGTCGCCGCGCAGCTGGTTCAGGATGGCGTCCCGGCCTCCGAGATCGAGATCCACGGCTTCGGTGCGACCCACCTGCTGGTGCCGACCGGCCCGAACGTGCGCGAGCCGCAGAACCGC
>DATIWS010000066.1:0-6944 GCA_035519275.1 Acidocella sp.
GTTGAAGTCGCCGGGCGTACGGCCATCATCGTCGATGACGGCATCGCCACCGGCGCCACCATGCGCGCCGCCCTGCGCGCGGTGCGGCGGCGGAACCCGGCCCGGCTGGTGCTGGCGGTGCCGGTGGCCCCGCCTGACTCGCTGTGGCGGCTGCGGGCCGAGGCGGACGAGACGGTGTGCCTGCATGAGCCCGAATATTTCGCGGCAGTCGGGCAATTCTACCAGGATTTCCGGCAGACCCAGGATGATGAGGTCATCGCCCTGCTGGCGCAGGCTGACGCCGCCCAGGCCAAGCCGAAGGGCGGGAGTGCGCCGTGAGTTCACATCCGCTCACCATTTTCGGGCTGGCCGGCAGCCGCGAGCTGATGGAAGCCGTCGCCGCCCGGTTGGAGGTGACGCCCGCGCTGCACGAGGAACAGCATTTCGAGGATGGCGAGCACAAGACCAGGCCGTTGCAGGATGTGCGCGGGCACGACGTGTTCGTGCTGCACAGCCTGTACGGCGATGACAGGGAGACCAGCAACGACAAGCTCTGCCGCCTACTGTTCTTCTGCGGCGCGCTGCGCGATGCGGGGGCTGCGCGCGTCACCGCCGTGGTGCCGTATCTCTGCTACGCCCGCAAGGACCGGCGGACAAAGCCCAACGATCCGATCACCACACGTTATGTCGCCGCGCTGTTCGAGGCGATGCGGGTGGATAGCGTGATCGCCGTGGAGGTGCACAACCTTGCCGCGTTCGAGAACGCGTTCCGCTGCCCGGTCTGGCATGTCGAGACGATGCCGCTCTTCGCCGCGCATTTCGCGCCGCTGCTAAGTGATGAGAGGATTGTCGCCGTCTCGCCCGATGCGGGTGGGGCCAAGCGCGCCGAGCAATTCCGCCTGACGCTGGAGGGGCTGACCGGCCGCAGCGTTGGCAGTGCGTACATGGAGAAATACCGCAGCGACGGGGTGGTCAGAGGCGAATTGCTGGCAGGAGATGTGCGCGGCAAGGTGGCGGTGATTGTCGATGATCTGATCAGCACCGGCAATACTCTGGCGCGCGCCGCCAAGGCATGCCGGGAGGGCGGGGCGCTGCAGGTGTTCACCGCCGCGGCGCATGGCTTGTTCGTCGGCGGCGCGGCGGAGCTGTTCAGTGCACCGGAGATCCGCGGCATCACCATCGCCAATACGGTTCCGCCATTCCGCCTGCCTGCGAATGTTGCAGCGCAGCGCTTGATGATTGTCGATGTCAGCGGCGTGGTCGCGCAGGCTGTCAGGGCCTGTCACGATGCAATCTGAGGCCACGGTTGACTAAAAATTAACGCCGCTCCTAGTGGCTTAGGTGTAGTTTCGCAGCTTCGCCTAGGAGGCTCTTATGCAAGAGCAAATTCAAATCGCCTTCCGGGGGATGGACACGCCGATGGGGATCGAGGACTCGATCCGCAGTCATGTTGCTCATCTCGAAACATTCTTTAACCGGATCACAGCATGCAAGGTGATGGTCGAGCGTGACCACAAGCGCCACCACCAGGGAAACCTTTACCATGTTCGAATCGATCTGGTCGTGCCAGGGCGCGAGATTGTGGTGAAGCACGAGCTATCCGAGCGCCATGCGAACGAGGACATACATGTTGCGATCAAGGACGCTTTCGACGCTGCAAAGCGCAAGCTGCAGGACTATGTGAGGGAGATGCGTGGCGACACCAAGACGCATGTGCCGCCAGAGGTTGGCGAGATCGTGCATCTGGTGCGGGACAAGGGCTATGGCTTCCTGCGCACGAGCGAGGGAAATGAGCTGTACCTGCACAAGAATGCTGTCGTTGGCGGCAAGTTTGACGATCTGCACGTTGGCGACAAGGTGCGCTACGTGGCGGATGCGGGGGAAGGCGAGAAGGGGCCACATGCCAGCACGGTGATTCCGCTATGACGACGGGACAGGAAGTGCTGGAAGCGGTGCGTGCCGCGTTGCACAGTGTGCCGCGGATTCACGCCGATGGCCAGATCCATCTCAGCTTTACCAATGGCGAGTTGACGGTGTGTGGCGAGGTGGAACACATCGCTGGCAAGAAGCTGGCGTTGGAAGCGGCCGCGCGGATTCCGGGCGTGAGCCGGATTATCGACCAACTGCGCGTCCGTCCCTCCTCGCCGATGGGTGATGGCGAAATCCTCGATCAGGTGCGGGACGCGCTTGTGCAGGAAGTCGTGCTGGCCTCCTGCGTCATTCGCGTCCGCGCCAAGGGGCGGGTGGAGACGGTGCAGGAGCCGCCGGATGGGGATGGCGAGATCGAGATCCGTGTTGATGATGGCGTGGTGACTCTCGACGGCGACGTGCCGGGCCCGGGGGAGAAGCGCATCGCCGGCGTGCTCGCCTGGTGGGTGCCAGGCAGCCGGGATGTCATCAACGGCATCGGCGTCACGCCTCCTGAGCAGGATAGCGAGGCCGCCGTGACCGATGCGGTGCTGCAAGTTCTGGAGAAAGACCCGTTCGTCAACGCCGAGAGCATCCACGTGTACACGCGTGGGCGAACCGTGACGCTGACGGGCAGCGTGCCGCGCCCGGCGGAACTGAAGCTCGCCGAGGATGACGCGTGGTATGTCTTCGGTGTCGACCAGGTGGTGAACCAGCTGGAGGTTCGCTAGTCCCGCCCGTACAGCCCGATCAGCTTCGTCTGGGCCAGGGCGTTCGCACAGGCGGCGACGACGTGGCGGCAATGCGGGCGCGCGGGGACGGAGAGTTTCTCAATGTCCAGCGCGTAAAGCGTGAAATGATAATGGTGCGGGCGCTCGCCGTTCGGCGGGCACGGGCCGCCATAGCCCATATGGCCGAAATCATTGAGACCCTGTGGCGGTGTAGCCTGGGTCTGCGGCCAGTTCTCGGGCAGTTCCCTGGTCGCGGCGGGGATGTCGTAAATCGCCCAATGGTACCATGTGCCGTGCGGCGCGTCCGGATCGGAACAGACGAGCGCGAAGCTGCGCGTATGGTCGGGGGGATGCGACCACGAGAGTGGCGGCGAGATGTCGTCTCCGTCGCAGGTGTAGCGCTCCGGTATCCATTCATATGCCGTGAAGGCCGGGCTGATCAGTTGCATAACGCTCTCCCGTGGTCACCGATGGCAAAAACACCATTGTCTCGCATGTTTATTTTTGTGCCCAGGGCGAGATATTCCCGGGCGAGAGTCTGGCAAAGCCACTTCGCGTCTTGCGGCGCGTGTTGCCGCAATTGAAACTGATACAATTGCAAAGGCCGTACCTGCATCCAGAGGAATTGGCCCGTGGCACCGTCGATACAAGGCGGGTACATCAGTACCGGATGTTCGCGGGCACGCTCGTAACTTGAGATGCCTTCGCAATCGTTGATGAACTCATCGCAACCGTACAGAATCGTGCGCCGCCGGTAAAGTTCAATTCCGTTGGGTGGTGCGAGGAGTATCCGTGCATCAGATCTAAACCGCCATTGCCGCTGGAGTTTGATTGCATTGCTCAATCTACAAGATTCTTCCAAATCTGGCGCCGCTGTTCGCAGATCACGCAGTGCTTAAATTCGTGCAATGTTGCGATAAATCAATAAACATGCCGGACGGGCGTGCTCCCTGGACGTCTTGCGGCGGCAGAAGAACGAAGCGAGGGAACCATGGCCGACGAACCGAACCTATCAATTGCGCTCGAAACCATCTGCTTCATCATCGGCAAGATGCGCGAGTACGACGCCAAGGATGAAGTATCCGAGCCTGACCCAGGATCCAACCCGAGCGATGACGGCATGCGTGAGGTGCTGGAGGATCATGCGGACGATCCGGTGGCTGAGGAGGTCACCGCTGTCGTCGATGATCTCAACGAAGATGCGCAGATCGATCTGGTCACGCTGGCCTGGCTGGGCCGTGGCGATGGCGATCTCGAGGGCTGGGGGGCGCTGCGGGCTGAAGCGGTGAACGCCTATAATGGCCGCACGGCGGAGTATCTGCTCGGCATGCCGCTGCTGGCTGATTATCTGGAAGAAGCGCTGTCGCAGCTTGGCCTGAACTGCGCGAGCGTGCAGGATTAGCGGCGAACGAATCCGCAACGAGCGCGCGATGCAGGTCAGCAACGCCGAGATTGCCGCCCAGCTCGATAAGATCGCCGATCTGCTCGACATCGAGGCGGCCAATCGGTTCCGTGTCCGCGCGTATCGCCGGGCGGCGCGGCTTGTGGGTGAGTTGCCGCGCAGCGTGGCGGAGATGCTGGCTGCTGGCACGGACCTGGACGAGCTGCCCGGAATAGGGCCGGACCTTGCCGGCAAGATTGCCACCCTGGCGCAGGGCGGGGACCTGCCGATGCTCGATGAGCTGGAGCGCGAGGTACCGCCGGGGGTTGCGGCGCTGCTGGCCATTCCCGGGTTGGGGCCGAGGCGCGTGCATGAGTTGCACGAGGTGCTGGGCATCGACACGGTCGCGGCCCTGACCGAGGCGGCCAATGCCGGCAAGCTGCGCAACGTGCCGGGCTTCGGCCGGGGGATGGAGGCGAAGATCCTGCGTGCGCTTGCCTCTGGCGCGGGAGGGGCGCCGCGCACCAGCATCGCCGCCGCGGAACAGACGGCCGCGGCGTTGCTGCAGGAGTTGTGGCGCGCGGAGGGTGTGAAGCAGGCCGAAATCGCGGGCAGCTACAGGCGCCGGCGCGAGACGGTAGGGGACATTGACATCGTGGCCGCGGCTTCGCCCGGCCAGCCGGTGATGCAGCGCTTGACCGGTTACGAGGCAGTGGCAGAGGTGGTGGAGCAGGGGCCGACCCGCGCCACCGTGAGGCTGCGCAGCGGCTTGCAGGTGGATCTGCGCGTGGTGCCGGAGCAGAGCTACGGCGCCGCGCTGGTCTATTTCACTGGCTCCAAGGCGCATAACATCGCGCTGCGCCAGATCGCGATCGGGCAGGGGCTGAAGCTCAATGAATATGGCCTGCACAAGGGGGTGCGCCAGATTGCCGGGCGCACGGAGCAGGAGCTCTACGAACGGCTTGGCCTGAGTTTCGTGCCGCCGGAACTGCGCGAGGATCAGGGCGAGATCGACGCTGCCCGGCATGGCCGCCTGCCGCGTCTGATATCGGTGCAGGATATATGGGGCGATCTGCACATCCACACCGATGCGACGGATGGAAGGGCGGGCTTGCGGGAGATGGCTGCGGCGGCGCGCGCCAGGGGCTATGGCTATATCGCCATCACCGACCACAGCCGCCGGCTAGGCGTGGCGCACGGGCTGGATGCCAAGCGGCTCGCTAAGCAGATCGAGGAGATCGACCGCCTGAACGAGGGGATTAGCGGCTTTACTGTCCTGAAAGCCATTGAGGTGGACATCCTCGAGGACGGCACGCTGGATCTGCCCGATACCATACTGAGCAAGCTCGATCTGGTGGTCGGCGCCATTCATTCCCGCTTCGACCTGCCTCAGGTCAAGCAGACCGAGCGCATCCTGCGTGCCATGGACACGCGTTATTTCAACATTCTTGCCCACCCGACTGGACGGGTGATGAACCAGCGCCCGGCTTATGCCGTCGATATGGAGCGGGTGATGCGCGGCGCCCTGGAGCGCGGCTGCTTTCTGGAGCTCAACGCCCAGCCGGAGCGGCTGGACCTTAACGATGCGCATTGCCGCCTCGCCAAGTCCATGGGCCTGAAGGTGGCCATTTCCACAGATGCGCATGCCGAGCTCGAACTCGGCTTCATGCGCTTCGGCGTGGACCAGGCGCGGCGCGGCTGGCTGGAAGCGGCGGACGTGCTGAACACAAGGCCGGTGAATGACCTGCTGGGCCTGCTGCGCCAGCGCCGCTAACGTGGAGATCCCATGATGTTGATGTCCGCTGAGATCTGACCCGGGAAGGCGCGGAAATTGGCTTGGTCATGGGATGGCTCCTCTGGGATGGAAGAAGCCATCATCCTCAGGCCGGGCCGCCCAAACGCTCACCCAAAACCTATGATCCGAGCGAAGCCACCGCCATCACCACAAGCACCAATCCCGCGATAGCGGGTGGGTTCGTTCTGCGGCCCCTCCTGGCCTGCGCCCAGACGCGCAAAATGACCGTCAGCAGCATTCGCGAGGCCAGCCCTCAGGGGCAAGGGTCGGGATACTGGCTGTGCACGTTGTTGATCGCCGAGATGGCTTCCTCGGGCAATGTGGCGAGGCTGCCATCGATATCGGCGGCAAGCTGTTCCAGGCTGGTGGCGCCGATGATCGAGCTGGTCACGAAAGGCTGCTGATACACCCAGGCAAGGGCGAGCGCCACCGGCGACAGGCCGAAGGAATGGGCGATCGCGACATAGCGGGCGGTCGCATCCGGCTGCTGCGGTACGCTGTAGCGCGTGAATTGGCGGGCAACTGCAACACGTGAACCCGGTGGGACGACGCCCCCCAGATATTTCCCGGATAGATGCCCGGCGGCCAGGGGGGAATAGGCCAGCAGTCCCACCTTCTCGCGCAGCGCGTATTCTGAAAGTCCGTTCTCGAAACTGCGATTGAGCAGATTATAGGCGTTCTGGATCGACGCGATCAGCGGCAGACCCTTCTCGCGCGCCAGACGCAGATATTCCCCCACCCCCCAGGGCGTCTCATTCGAAACCCCGATCGCACGGATCTTGCCGGCTTTCACATGCACGGCGAGCGCTTCCAGCGTTTCTTCGATGCTGACGGTGCCTTCCGGGTCGTCCAGCCGGGTCAGGCCGCGCTGGCCGAACTGCGGCACCGTGCGGTCGGGCCAGTGGAGCTGGTAGAGATCGAGATAATCCGTGCGCAGGCGGCGCAGGCTGTCATGCAAGGCGGCGTCGATATTGGCTTTGTCGAGATGATTGTTGCCGCCGCGGATTGGCACGTGGCGGCTGGGGCCGGAGACCTTGCTCGCCAGCACGATCTTTTCGCGCCGGCCGGACGCGGCGATCCAGCTGCCGATATATTCCTCGGTACGCCCGCGCGTCTCGGGCGAGGACGGTGTCACCGGATACATCTCGGC
>DATIWS010000067.1:0-5767 GCA_035519275.1 Acidocella sp.
TTGCCGGCGTAGACCGGGCGGACGAAGGTGTCCGCATCGACCACGCCGGAGATGTCCGAGATCACCTGCACATCGAGCAGTGCTGCGGCGCGGGGCAGCACGTTCTTGCCCATGGCCGTGGCGGCCTGCAGGATGTGGCTGTAGTTCGGGGCCAGCGCCACGATCAGCGCCGCCACCGGCTCAGCCAGCTCATGGGCGTAGCCCGGGGCGTCGGCGACCAGCACCTTGCTCAGGCCCGGGATCTTGGCTGCGGCCTCGGCGGCGGCGGCAACGCCATTGCCCACCACCAGGCCGTGCACCTCGCCCAGCTTGGAAGCAGCGGCGATGGCCGAACGGGCCGGCTGCTTGATGCCATGGGCGTCGAAATCAAGAACAACAAGAGCCGTCATGGTTAGATCACCTTCGCTTCGTTACGCAGTTTCTCAATCAGGGTGGCGACATCCGGCACCTTGATGCCGGCCTTGCGCACCGGCGGCTCGGACACGCTGACGGTGGTCAGGCGCGGGGTAACGTCCACGCCGAGATCGGCCGGCTTGACCACGTCAATGGCCTTCTTGCGGGCCTTCATGATGTTCGGCAGCGAGGCGTAGCGCGGCTCGTTCAGGCGCAGATCGGCGGTGATCACCGCCGGCAGGGCCAGCGCCACGGTCTCCAGGCCGCCATCAACCTCGCGGGTGACGGTGGCGGTGCCATCGGCAACCTCGACCTTGGAGGCGAAAGTGCCCTGCGGCCAACCGAGCAGCGCCGCCAGCATCTGGCCGGTGGCGTTCATGTCGTCGTCAATCGCCTGCTTGCCCAGCACGACGATGTCAGCGCCTTCCTTCTCCGCCAGCGCCTTCAGCAGCTTGGCCACAGCCAGCGGCTCAACCGCCTCGTCGGTCTCCACCAGGATACCGCGGTCGGCACCCATGGCGAGCGCGGTGCGGATGGTTTCCTGCGCCTGCGTCACGCCGATCGAGACCGCGACGATCTCGGTGGCGATGCCCTTTTCCTTCAGGCGGACGGCTTCCTCGACGGCGATCTCGTCGAACGGGTTCATGGACATCTTCACGCCGGCAGTCTCAACGCCCGTCTTGTCCGACTTTACGCGGACTTTGACATTATAATCGACCACCCGCTTAACCGCGACCAGCAATTTCATTTTCTTATATACCTCGCTTCTGTCCCGAAAAGTAACTGCGCCTTGATATTGGATGTTGCCCGCTCTGGAAAGCCCCGAGCAAGCCGACCATAAGGCCGTTTATTTCATCCGGCATAGCCGCTGCATCGCCTCTTCAATATCGGCTAGCCTGGCGCAATAGCTCATGCGCAGATACCGCCCGCCGCGCGCCGCGTCGAAATCATGGCCAGGGGTGGCCGCGATATTGTGATCCTCAAGCAGCCGGGTGCAGAAAGCGGCGCTGTCCTCGCTCCGGCCATGCAGGTCCACATAGATATAAAAAGCGCCATCCGGAGGGGAAAATTCGTTGAACCCGGCGGCGCGGAGCCCTTCGGTCATCACCTTGCGGGCGGTTTCGTAGTTCTTCCGGTTGGCTTCCAGCTCCTCGCGGGAATCCAACGCCGCCTCGGCCGCGACCTGCGAGATGCAGGAGGGCGAAACGAAAAAATTCGCCGCCAGCCGCTCCACCACCGGCACCAACTCCTCGGGCAGCACCATCCAGCCGACGCGCCAGCCCGTCATGGAGAAGTATTTCGAGAAGGAGTTGATGACGATCGCGCTGTCCGAGAACTGCGCGGCGGAGGCCTGCGGCTTGCCGTAGGTGAGGCCGTGATAGATCTCGTCCGAGATCAGGCGGATACCGCTGGCATGGCAGTAGCGCGCCAGCTCGGCCAGGGATTCGGGCGACAACATGGAGCCGGTCGGGTTGGCGGGACTGGCGATGATCAGCCCCTCGGGCCGGCGCGGGAGGGCTTCGAGCATGGCCACGGTGGGTTGGAACCCGGTCTCGATGCCGCAGGGCAGGACCACCGGCTTCAACCCCAGCGCCACCGCGATGTTCACGTAAGGCGGGTAGTAGGGCGCGGCCAGGGCGATCTCGTCACCAGGGTCGAAGGCCGCGAGATAGGCCAGCGGAAAGGCGCCGGAGGCCCCAAAGGTCACGGCAATGCGCTCCGTCGGCACGGCCACGCCGTACCAGTCCCGGATATGCGCGGCGAGCCGGCGCCGCAGCTCGGGCCGGCCCAGCGCCTCGGTATAGCCCAGCGCGTCATCGCCCTGCAGCGCCGCCGCCACCGCCGCCTTGGCGCCAGCCGGCAGGCCGGTGCCGGGCTGGCCGACCTCCAGGCGCAGTATCCGGGGAGCACCAGGGGGCAAGGAAGCCGCCTGGGCATTGGCACGGGTGATGACCTCCATCACCCGGAAGGGCGGCACATGCCGGCCGGCGCCGATCTTCACGGCTTACTTGCCGCCGATGGCAAGACCCTGGCCGCGGGCATCGGCCTTCGCGGAGCAAGAGCCTTCGGCGCCCGGAACACCGCCCGGGCAGGAGATGACATTGGCGCGGCCGGGCTCGGGCACCGGCGCGCCGGGGTGGCCCGCCAGCGCGTTGGCCAGGCCGCTGCGTGCGGCCTCGACCGCTCCCTCCTGGCCGGTACCGCTGGCAGCGGCGCGAAACACCCCACCATGGGTATAGGCCAAGGCGGCGGCGAGATCCGGCGTGGGGGTGCTATGCGGCGAGGCGGCGAGCAGCACGCCCGTGCCCGGGGCGATGCGCCCGGTGCCGAACAGATTGTTGAGCGAGGTGACGCAGACAACCGCGCCGCCGTTTTTGTCCAGCGCCATGAAGCTTGCGGAGGCTGGAAGCGTCTCCATCGGCGAGGTGGCAACCGGCAGGGACGCGGTGTCATACGCACCGCTGCTGCCCAATACCGGCGTGGCAATGCGCGGCTTGGTATTAGCCATATCCCGCACAGTCAGCCCGCCGCCCGCCGCCTGCGCGGCAGCGGCGAAATCTTGCGCGTAAGCCCCGGCGTAGAAACCCTGCACGCCCTGGGTGCGTAGGGTTTCCAGCGTCACGTCGAGGTCCGGCTGCGCCAGATTGGCCCCGGTCGGGAGCATGGTGCCGTTGGGCGCGAACACGGCGGCGGTCGCCGGGTCAGCCAGCAGCGCGGAGCCGACGACCCGCAGGTCCGACTCCAGAGCCGGAGAGAGCTGGGCAGAAGCGGCCAGGCGCTCGGCCGGCACGATGACGGCGTCTTGCGGCAGCTGGCCATAGCCCGCCTGCAGCGCCAGCAGGCCGCGCGCCATGGTGGGCACGGCGGCCGGACGGTCGCCGCTGACAGCGGCGGGCGAACCGGCGGGGAAGAGCAGCGCCACCGGATTCTGCATACGGCCCTGGGCATCCGGCATCCGCACCAGACAAGCACCGCCACCGCCCAGCGAGGCGCGGGAGGGCAGCGTCACCGCCATGGCGAAACCTTCCGCCGCCGCGGCATCGGCTGCATTGCCGCCCCGGTTGAGGATCTGCCGCCCCACCAGCGCCGCCTGCGGCTCATCCGCCACCGCATAGCCGAACACGGTGGGAGGCACGGCGGCTTGGCCCGGGCTGCTACCCTGCGGGGCGTTCAGGCCGAGGATCTGGTGGCCCACCGTGGCGCAGCCTGACAACGCGGTGAAGGAGACAGCGGCGGCAAGGCGGAAAAAGCGGCTGTGCAAGCTGAAATGCCCTTGAAAAAACTGAAATATGGCCGGAACTGGCGCCCCGTCTGCTTAGCTGTGAATGCAACGGCCCGCAACGGAGCCAGGCGGGGTTACGCCGTCGCAGCGCATCCCGGGCGCAGTTCGCAGAGCCGCTTGTTCAGCCTGTGGCGCAGCTTGGCGATACGGCCAATTCCCGCCAGGCGGCGGTCGAGGAAGGCCAGCGTCCTTTCGCTCTCCGGCGAGGTGTCGCTCAGCCAGTACAGCAGCGTTGCCAGATAGATGGCGCCCAGGCTGGCGCGCTTGGTGTACCAGGAGAAATCCGCCGATTTGTCCCCTGCCGCGTACCAGATGGCATCCGTCGTGGCGGCGGCAATGCGCGCCATGCGCGGCGCCTGGGAAGGCAGCGCCAGCCAGGAGAGGGCACGGCGGACGGCCTCCTTGTCGCCCTCAATCTGCGCCAGGCGCAGCGCGACGACGGCGCGCACCCGGGCGGTGAGCCCGCCTTCCAGACCCTGCGCCGCCTCGATCATGCGCTGGTCGGCCAGGGCGAAATAGGCCTCGATCATCTCCCCCGCGCCGCCGGCGAAGATCAGCCCCGCCTCTTCCGGCGTGCGGCCAAGCGCCGTCAGCGCCATGCTCAGCGCCTTGCTGGTCCAGCCATCGAAGGGCACGTTCGGCAGCAGCGCGTCCAGCACCTTGGCGGTTTCATCATCGATCTGCATCGTCAAATCTCCGGCAGTGGAGCGGGATTGCGCTCCAACTCCTCATTGTAGCCGAAATAGCGGAAATCCTCCATCCGCATGGGGTAGAGGATTCCGTCCAGATGGTCGGTCTCGTGCTGGACCACGCGGGCGGCGAAGCCGGTGAGTTCCTCATCCACCGCGCTGCCATCGGGCGCGAGGCCGGTCAGGCGGATGGACTGGAAACGCGGCACGGCGGCGCGCAACCCGGGAATCGAAAGGCAACCCTCCCAGCCCAGCACCCGCTCCGGCGAGAGCGGCGTGACCACCGGGTTGATGATGGCGCGCAGCGGCAGCGCCGCCCCGGTATCGGACCGGCTGGCCGGCACGTGGAACAGGAACACCCGCCACGACACGAAGACCTGCGGCGCGGCCAAACCGACACCGCCGGAATCGGCCAGGGTCTCGGCCATGTCCGCCAGCAGGCGGGTGAATTCCGGCGCCGCAAGATCCTCAACCTCCGCCGCGCGGGCGAGCAGAACCGGGTGGCCCATACGGGCTATCTTCAGAATTGCCATATTTGCATGATTGCTCCGGCAGAAATGATTTGGCGAGAGCCGAATCTGTGCTATAGGCCCCACCACCTTTGCGGAACCGGCCAGGACAAGGCCGCGTTCCGCTCTACTTTTTTGGTATTTTTTTCAGGAGTTGGCGAGCCGGTGCAAGTTCTCGTTCGTGACAATAACGTCGACCAGGCGCTGAAGGCGCTCAAGAAGAAGCTCCAGCGCGAAGGCGTTTTCCGCGAGATGAAGCTCCGCCGCCATTATGAGAAACCCTCCGAGCGCCGCGCCCGTGAGGCCGCCGAGGCCGTGCGCCGCGCCCGCAAGATGGAGCGCAAGCGCATCGAGCGCGAAGGCTTCTAAGACTTTTTCACGATATTTCGCCAGATTGAGCCGTGGATGGTACGCCATCCGCGGCTTTTGGTGTTTAAAGGCTTTTTGGAAACTCGCTCCGGCGAGTCAGTCAGCGTGTTTTTCGAGCTGCGAAGCGTGCGCCAATGGTTCGAGCACGCTGAGCAGTGAGCGGGAGCGTACGTTAGGTACGTGAGCCTCGGCGCGCGCAGAAAAGCGCGCTGAATGACCGCCGGAGTAGAGTTTCCGTTCACCCCTTTTGGATCACCAGCAGCCACGTCCCATCCCCCTGCTCCAACAGGTCCAGCGGGTCGTGCCCCTGATCCGCCGCGGCGCGGGGCACGTTCTTCAGCGGGTCCTCCCCCTGCAAGCGCACCAACAGAATCTGCCCCGCCACCATCGTGTCCAGTGCAAGGCGGGTACGCACATATGTCATCGGACAGGTTTCAGCTGTGATATCTATGGCTTTGTCGTGTTTCGGCAGGGCGGATAATGACATGGTATTTCCCGTTAAGGCTGGACCAGAGCATAAACTT
>DATIWS010000068.1:0-23407 GCA_035519275.1 Acidocella sp.
GGGGTGCTGATGGAAACTTCGTTGGCCGCGTTGGCTTGGGCATTGAGTTCGAGCCCAGTCCAGGCCAGGCGTTCGCACACGGCGGCGCGTACGGGTGCTGCGTGTTCACCGATGCCCGCGGTGAAGACGATGCCATCCAGCCCGCCAAGCACGCTGATCAGCGCGCCTGCGTGCTTGGCAATGCTGTAGGTGAACATCTCCAGCGCCTCCGCAGCTTCCGGCGCCGGGCTTGCCAGCAGCGTGCGCACGTCCGGCGAGATGCCGGACACGCCAAGCAGCCCGGACTTCTTGTACAGAAGGTCGGTAATCGCGTTGGCATCCATGCCATGCTCCTGGCCCAGGTAGAGCAGCACGCCAGGGTCGATGCTGCCGCAGCGTGTGCCCATGATCAGCCCTTCCAGCGCGGTGAAGCCCATGGTGGATTCGATGGAGACACCGTTTTTCAGCGCGCAGAGTGAGGCACCGTTGCCCAGATGCGCGACGATGACCCTGCCCTTGGCCAGATGCGGCGACACCGCGCGTAATTGTTCCGCGATATATTCATAGGAGAGGCCGTGGAAGCCGTAGCGGCGCACGCCTTCGGCCCAGAAGGCACGCGGTATGGCCACGCGAGTCGCGACTGTCGGCATAGTGTGGTGGAAGGCGGTATCGAAGCAGCCCACCTGCGGGAGTTCCGGCCGCAACGTAAACACGGTGCGGATGGCGGCGAGGTTATGCGGCTCGTGCAGCGGCGCCAGCGGATCCAGCTTGGTGAGGTCGGTAAACACCTCTTTGTCCAGCTTTGTGGGCGCGGTGTAAACGACGCCGCCATGCACGATGCGGTGGCCTGCGCCGACAAGCTCGTCGTCGCCCAGGTGGTTTTCCACCCAATCCAGCACCTCGCCCATTAGTTCCTCATGGGTCTCGGGCGCATGTTCCGGCCAGCGTTTTTCCAGCGCCACCTTGCCGCCGGCCTTGATGAGCAGATGCGGCGCGGTGCCGATGCCCTCGGCCAGCCCCTCGGCAACCCGGGTCAATTCTGCACCCAATTCGAACAGGGCGAACTTTATGCTGGAGGAACCAGCGTTGATGGTGAGGATTGCGTCAGCCATGTTGTGCTCCAGCCATGATGACCGCGATTGCGCAAGAAGCGAGCCGGGCGCGGTCATCATCCGCCCGGCTGGTGAGAATTATCGGCACCGCGGCCCCGAGCACAATGCCTGCGGCATCCGCGCAGGCCAGGAAGGTGAGCTGCTTGGCCAGGATGTTGCCGGCTTCGATATTCGGCACGACGAGGATATCCGCCAGGCCCGCGACCTGGGATTTGATGCCCTTCTGCGTGGCGGCGGCGGCGGAGATGGCGTTGTCGAAGGCCAGCGGGCCGTCGAGGATGGCGCCGGTGATTTGCCCGCGCTCGGCCATCTTGCACAGGGCGGCGGCGTCCACGGTCGCCTGCATCACCGGGTTCACGGTCTCCACCGCCGCCAGTATGGCCACGCGCGGCATGTCGATGCCCAGCAGATGCGCCAGATCGATGGCGTTCTGCACGATGCAGCATTTCTCCTCCAGCGTGGGGGCGATGTTGATCGCCGCATCGGTCACCATCAGCGGGCGGGGATAGGTGGGCACGTCCAGCACGAAGACATGGGACAGCCGCTTGCCGGTGCGCAGCCCGGTGCCGGGCTGCATCACCGCGTGCAGTAGTTCGTCGGTATGCAGCGAGCCCTTCATCAGCAGCTTCGCCTTGCCCTCGCGCACCAGGGCGACGGCGCACGCGGCGGATTCATGGCTGTGCGCGGTGTTGACGATCTGGAAGCCGGAAATATCCAGCTTGTGCGCGGCGGCGGTGTCGCGGATGCGCTGCTCCGGCCCGACGAGTATGGGGGTGATCAGCCCGCGCTCCGCGGCCTCCACGGCGGCGAGGAGCGAGATATCGTCGCATGGATGCGCGATAGCGGTGGGCATGGGCTGGCCCGCCGTGGCGCGCGTGAGCAACTGGCGGAAACGCTCGTGCCGCAGCAGCCGCACCTCCGGCAGGGCGATGGCCGGGCGGCTCACTTTCTGGCTCGGGGCGCGCACGGTGGCGGTGCCGCGCAGCACCTCCAGCCCGTTCTGGTTCACGCAATGGCAATCCAGGACCACGCGGTGCTTTTCCGGGTCTTTCGCCGTGACCGTGCAGGTCGCGGTTATGGTGTCGCCCGGGGAGACCGGGGCGAGGAAATTCAGGTCCTGGCCGACATAGATCGTTCCCGGCCCGGGCAGCTTGGTGCCGAGCACGCCGGAGATGAGCCCGGCGGTGAGCACACCCTGCGCGACGACATGGTGGAACAGGCTGGAGGCGGCATATTCGGCGTCCAGATGCGCGGGGTTGATATCCCCGGAAATGACGGAAAACAGCGCGATGTCGTCCTGCGTAATCTCTTTGGAAAGGCTGGCGGAATCGCCAATCTTGATCTCGTCGAACACCCGGTTTTCGAGCAGTTCGGTTTTCATATCCATGTCAGTCAGCCTTTCAGCGCTGGAGGATGTACTGGCCCGGGGCGGCATCGAGGATGGGGTAGCCGGCGAGCGGCGCGCCCATCTGCGGCGGGTTCACCGGCGCGCCGGACCTTGCGTTGAGCCAGTCCGCCCAGGCGGGCCACCAGGAGCCCTCGATACAGGTGGCTTGGCCCTGCCATTCATCCGGCGGCACGTAGAGATCGCCGGAGCCGCGGCTCAGCATGCAGTAATGCCGGTTCTTGTGGCCGGGCTCGCTGACCACGCCGGCATTATGCCCGCCGGAGGTGAGCACGAAAGTGAAGTCGTCCGGTTCAAGCAGCTGCAGCTTATACACCGAGTGCCAGGGGGCGATGTGGTCGGTCTCGGTGCCGATGACGAAGAGCGGCACATGGATGTCAGCCAGCGAAATCTTGCGCCCGCCTGCCTCGAACCGGCCTTCGGCGAGGTCGTTGTCCAGGAACAGCCGGCGCAGATATTCCGAATGCATTTTAAAGGGCATGCGGGTTGCGTCCCGGTTCCAGGACATCATGTCGTTCGGGTGCTCCTCCTCGCCGAGGTAATAGCGGCGGATGAGGTTGGACCAGATCAGGTCGTTGGCGTGCAGGATCTGGAAGGCACCGGCCATCTGCGAGGAGTCCAGATAGCCCTGGGCCCACATCGCATCTTCAAGGAAGGCGAGCTGGGAGTCGTTGATGAAGAGCTGCAGCTCCCCGGCTTCGGTGAAGTCGGTTTGCGCCGCGAGCAGGGTGATGGTGGTGATGCGCTCATCGTGGTCGCGCGCCATGGCGGCGGCGGCGATGGTGAGCAGCGTGCCGCCGAGGCAATAGCCGATGGCATGGATCTTCTGGGTGCCGCAGATGGCAGTGACGGCATCGAGCGCCGCCATCACGCCCAGGCGCCGGTAATCATCCAGGCTGAGATCGCGCAGGCTGGCATCCGGGTTGCGCCAGGAGATGCAGAACACCGTGAAACCCTGGCTCACCAGATAACGGACCATGGAGTTATGCGGCGAGAGGTCCAGGATGTAATATTTCATGATCCAGGCCGGCACGATCAGGATCGGCTCCGGCCGCACTGTCGCGGTCGAGGGGCTGTACTGGATCAGCTCGATCAGCTCGTTGCGGTACACCACGCTGCCGGGGGTGATGGCGACATCCTTGCCCGGCTGCATCGGCAAAGGCTGGGTGCCGCCGCTGCCCGCGGCCTGCAGATCCTCGATGAAATGGCGCATGCCCTGACGCAGATTCTCGCCGCCGCTGGCCTGGGTCTTGGTCAGCACTTCCGGGTTGAGCAGCGGGAAGTTGGACGGGGCCACCATGTCCAGTAGCTGGCGCGCGACGAAATTGACGATGCGGCCGTGTTCCCTCGACAGGCCGTGCACGTCGGTGGTGGCAAGGTCCCAGAGACGTTCCGTGCGCAGGAAGGCCTGCACCGCGAAGGCGGAGGGGCCGTGCTGCCAGCTGGGGCTGAGGAAGCGATGGTCCTCGGAATTCGGCGTTATGGTTTCCGCCGGCAGGCCCAGCGCCAGGCGGGTCAGTTCCGTACAGTCCGCCGCCGCCTGCCGCGCCAGACTCACTTGGCGGCCGGGCTGGTCGACCAGGTGCAGCAGCCAGTCCCCCCAGGCCACGGTGAGCGACGCCGGGGACAGCCCGCCGGTCAGCCGCGCCTGGGCGGCGTGCAGGGCGCGGTCCAGGTCGCGGTTGTTGATAACAACATCGTTCATGGGGTGCTCCAAACGTCAGGCGAGCAGGTATTCGCCGCGGTCCGGGGCCAGTGCAAAGGCGCGGACACGGTCGCCGGCGATGCCGAAGATGGAAGGCGCCGCCGTGATTTAATTCACGGGGCGGATACGTCGCGATGGTGTGCGGCGGAACTCGGGCGCTCCTCGGTCTTGCCCGTGGCCGCGGCCAGCGGACGTTCCATCATGGCGGCGAACAGCGAGGCCTGGGCGCGCATCAGCGCCTGGTTGTACGCGATCTGCGCCTGGGTGACGTTGCGCGTGTATTCGGCGAGTTGCTCGAAGATCTGGCCCGAGGGCAGGAATTTCTGCTGCGTCGAGAGAAAGTTACGGGAGATCTGGAATAGCTCGAATGGATCGGAAGATTTCGCGTTCACACCGTTGCTCCTTTCTGGCTTTAGTCTGGGAGCAGCTTTGTGCCACGCGCGGCGGGCTCGCGTTGACGTGGATCAATCCACCGGCCGATGTTACCAGAAATTCACGCTGTGGCGCGGGAAATGTCTCCGTGTCGTTACGAATGGCCGGGCTTGGTCTCGAACCTGTACGGGCTGGCACTGGTGGTTTGCGGGTCGATGGTCAGGCGGTGCGCGATGGGCGGGAAGGCGCGGGAGCGGCAGTCCTGGCGATCGCACAGCCGGCATGAAAGCCCAATGCCGACGGCGGCGGTGGCGAGATTTATTCCGTCGCCATAGACCAGCTCGGCGGCGTGCGAGATATCGCAGCCCATGGCCACCACATGCACCGGCGGCGGCTCGCCCCAGCGCGCCGGGCGGCCGGTGACGGCGCGGGCGAAGCAGAGAAAGGTCTCGGTGGCGGAGAGCTGCGCCACCTGCACGCGGACGGCGCCCGGCGTGGCGAAGGCCGAATGCACGATCCAGCGCGGGCAGGTGCCGCCGAAGCGCATGAAGGGGAACCCGGCGGCGGAGAAGCGCTTGCTCACGTTCCCCGCCGGGTCCACGCGCAGGAAGAAAAACGGTACGCCCCGCGCACCGGCGCGCTGAAGGGTGGAAAGGCGGTGGCAGGCCTGCTCGTAGGACACGCCGAAGCGCGCGGCGATCGCGTCCACGTCGTAACGGCGCTCGCGCGCGGCGGCGAGCATCGGCTCGTAGGGCATCAGCAGCGCGCCGGCGATGTAGTTAAGCAGCCCGATGCGCAGCAGTTCGGCGGCGTCGCGCGTCGTGGGGGTGGCGCGCTTGACGATCTTTTCCACCGGCTCGCGCGCCTCCAGCAAAGCAAGCTGGAAGGCCATATGGAAGCCGCGGCTCTCGCGAGGCAGGTCCTCCGAGAGGGTGAGCATGCGGTTGGGGGCGTCAAACACGCGCAGCGCGCCGGGCAGGGGGCGCACGCTCACCACCAGCCCGTGCTGGCGGCGCAGCCGTTCGGCCAGCGCGTGGTTGGTGCCTAGCACGGCGGTGTCCAGCGTGGTGCTGATCTGCTCGGCCACCTCCTCCAGCGCCGGGAAATGGTTCTCATGGTCGTGGAAGAAGTCCCGAACTTCCTCGTTGGGCAGCAGGACCTTGCGCCCGGAGGGCAGGGTGATGCCGCCGCCCGCTTCTTCCCGCGCCCCGGCCAGCGCCCGATGCAGGGCGAGCACGGCCCGCGCCGCGTTGGGTGCTGCGGCCAGGGTCTGGATATCCGCATCAGGCACCGGCTCCACCGCCAAAGCGGGGTCGGCGAACGCCTCGCGCAGCGCCACCTCGTATTCGCGCTCCTGCGCGCCGGAGAGCGCGGCGAGATCGACCTTCAGGATATCCGTCAGCTTGAACAGCAGCGAGGCCGTAACGTTACGCTGGTCGTGCTCGACGAGATTCAGGTAAGACGTTGATATGCCGAGCTTCTGGGCAAAGCCTTGCTGGGTGTAGCCTTGTTCCATGCGAAGCCGGCGAATGGTCTTGCCGATGGCCGCTTTTGACATGTTTTACAAATAGCAAAATTTTACAGTAAAGTCACGTACAGATTTCGCGGGTTTCCGCCAGTTTCCGCTATGCGTCGCAGCGCAATGTAAATAGTTTGACCTCACGGTCTTCCTGCGGGGCAAATCAAGTCTCCATTGCAATCGCCCTCCCGCGCCGCGGGAAGACTTTAAGCAAGATAGATATCACGAAGAGGAAGTTCACCATGCGTCATCAGCTTTCCCCGGCCTTCTCCCTTGAAGGGTTTGGTGGGCACGCCGCGGCCCAGAGCCAGCGCGAAGCCGGCAACGCCGTGGTGGCCGCTCAGTCCCAGAGCAACACGAAGGAAACCCGCCAGGACAATTCTCGCGCTGAGTCTCGCGATTATGATGACGGCCTCGTGCATGGCCATTTCTGGGCCATGTCCTCGACCACTCGATAAAAAATAACAAAATCGCCAAGCTCAGAGACTTTTACCCCGGGCGGAAACGCCCGGGGTTTTTCATGCCCGCACAACCGGCTTGGCAAAATCGCCGCATGTATGCGAGGTCTTGCCTATGTCCGCGCGGCCTTTCCACCTCACACCGGACCTGCTGCTCCGCGCCTACCAGCTCGGCCTGTTTCCCATGGCCGAGGCGCGGGAGAGCCGCGCTTTACACTGGCTGGACCCGGAGGCGCGCGGCGTGCTGCCGCTGCACGGGTTCCACATTCCCCGCAGCCTGATGAAGACTCTGCGCGGCGGGAGGTTCACCGTTACCGCCGATACCGATTTCGAGGCCACCATCGCCGCCTGCGCCGCCGCCCGCCCCAACCGGGAGGAAACCTGGATCAACGAGGAGATCGAGCGTCTGTTCACCGAGCTGTTCCGGCTCGGCTTCGCGCATAGCGTGGAGACCTGGCAGAATGGCCAGCTGGTCGGCGGGCTGTACGGCATGGCGCTGGGCGGGGTGTTTTTCGGGGAGAGCATGTTCTCCACCGCGACGGATGCCTCCAAGGCGGCGCTGGTGAATCTGGTGGCGCGGCTGCGGCTGGGAGGCTTCAAGCTGCTCGATACACAGTTCATCACCGCCCACCTCGCCAGGTTCGGCGCGGTGGAAATCCCGCGCGCGGAGTATCACCACCTGCTGGCGGAGGCGGTGGAGAAACAGGCGCGGTTCCCTGTCAGCCCTGATCCTGCCGCATTGTGGGAGGAAATAGAGAAGATGCGAATGGAGGCTCCATGAGAAACCACCTGCCCCTCGCCGCGCTTGCGGCCCTGTTCCCCGCCAGCGCCTTCGCGGCGCCGGTATTCCTGCCCTCGCGCGATGTGGCGGTGACGTACACGCTCGCCGCTTCCGGCCGGGCGCCCGCCACCTACAATCTGGCCTACGACGCGGCCGACCAACTCGCCCGGGTGGAGAGCCAGAGCGGCTATTATGTGCTGGCCAATCTGCCGGCCGGGCAGGCGCAGGTGGTGGTGCCCGCGCTGCGCGCCGTGGTGCAGGCGCCGGATTTCTCGTCCCTGACCAGCGAGATCTACAATGCCGACGGCGCGCAATTCACCCCGCAGGGCACCGGCCATTACGCCGGGCTGGATTGCGAGAAATATCTGGTGGTGGACAAGAACGGCACCGGCACCGCCTGCATCACCCCGAGCGGCGTGATCCTGCATTTCTCGGGGCATGACGCGCAGGGCAGCGCCGAGCTGACGGCGCTTTCAGTCACCTACGCGCCGCAGCCGGCGGAGAATTTCGCGCCTCCGGCGGGGTTCTCCCAGGTGGATCTGCCGCCTGGCGCGCTGCAGGCGATGCTGAACGGGCAATAGCGCGTCAGGTAATATCCGGCACGGTTACCGCGCCGGTGACCAGGAATTTCTTCTCCCGTGACGTTGCCCCGGCTGTCTGGCTGATGGCGGACGCCTTGACCCCGAGCCAGTCCGCCAGGGCCTCGATGATCGCCTCATTCGCCTTGCCGTCCTCCGGCGGGGCGTTGATCGCGATCTTCAGCCGCGCCTCCGGCCAGCCGGGCGAAGGGGCGGCGGGCAGCACGGGGCCGATCTGCACGCGTTTCGCCCCCGGCTGCGCCTTCACGGCGAGGACAAGCCCCGCCGTGGTTCGCAGGTAGAAACTCAAACGCGCTCGATGATGAGGGCGATGCCCTGGCCGCCGCCGATGCACATCGTCGCCAGCGCGTAGCGGCCGCCGGTGCGGTGCAACTCGTACATCGCCTTGATGGTGATGACGCCGCCGGAGGCGCCGACCGGGTGGCCGAGCGCGATGGCGCCGCCATTCGGGTTCACCTTGGCCGGGTCGAACTCAAGATCCTTCGAGACCGCGCAGGCCTGGGAGGCGAAGGCCTCGTTGGACTCGATCACGTCGATATCGGCGATGGTGAGCCCAGCCTTGCGCAGCGCGTTCTGCACGGCGGGGATGGGGCCGAGGCCCATGACATCCGGCGCCACGCCGGCATGGCCGTAGGCCACGATGCGCGCCATCGGCTTGAGGTTGCGGCGGGTGACCTCGGCGCCCGAGGCCAGCACCACGGCGGAACCGGCATCGTTCAGCGGCGAGGCATTGCCCGCGGTGACGGTGCCGTCCTTCTTGAACACCGGCCTCAGCGCGCCGAGGCTGGCCATGGAGGTGTCGGCGCGGACATGCTCGTCGGTGTCGAAGATCACCGTGCCCTTGCGCGAGGGCAGCTCGACCGGGGCGATCTGCTCCTTGAAATAGCCGGCGGCCTGGGCGGCGGCGGCGCGGCGGTGCGATTCCACCGCGAATTCATCCTGCATTTCGCGCGTCAGGCTGTAGCGGTCGGCCACGTTTTCGGCGGTGATACCCATATGGCCATGGCCGAACGGATCGTTCAGGGCGCCGACCACCATGTCGATCACCTTGCCGTCACCTAGGCGCGCGCCCCAGCGCTCGTTGGGCAGCAGGTAGCCGCCACGGCTCATGGATTCAGCGCCACCGCCGACGGCGAGCGCGGCATCGCCCAGCATGATGGTTTGCGCCGCGGAGATAATGGCCTGCATGCCCGAGCCGCACAGGCGGTTGACGGTCATGGCCGGGGTTTCCACCGGGATGCCGGCCTGAACGGCGGCGACGCGGGAGATATAGGCGTCGCGCGGCTCGGTGTGGATGACGCTGCCGAACACGACATGCTGGATCTCGGCGGCCTCGACACCGGATTTGGCCAGCGCGGCGCGGATGGCGATCTCGCCCAGCTTGGTGGGCGGAATATCCTTCAGGCTCTTGCCGTAATCGCCAATGGCGGTGCGCTGGCCCGAGAGGATGAAGACGTCAGACATGGTCGGTTTCCTTAGTGCTGTGGTTGCGCGTCACGGTAAGGATAGGCCGAAGCCGAGGCATGGGGCAATGCGCCGCCGCCCGGGGATAAAAAAACCCGCTAGCCACCTTGTGGGGCCAGCGGGTCAAGTCAACAGGGAGGCTTCACGTCTGGGAGACGTTGGGACCGAAGTCCCAATCCGGTTCAACCGAACCGGATGATATCCGGCTCACACCGGACGTGTTGTATATAAGCCACAATCAGAAAAATTTAAGTGTTAAAATCGTAATGCTGTTGATTTTTTGTATCCATATGTTCCAGCAAACAGAAAAACCTCAGGAAACCCTCGATTTCAGTGCCTTGACCCGTTACGTTCGGCAATAGAATTCACCAGGAAGTCACGGAATACGGAGACGCGCTTCGAGTTGCGCAGCTCCTCAGGGTACACGAAGTACATGTTGATCGTGGGTTTCTTCACATCCGGCAGCACGGGAACCAGCCCTGTGGTGTCCTGCACCAGATAGTCGGGCACGGAGCCGATGCCGAGGCCGCCGCGGATGCAGGCCAGGATCGCCTGCAGGGAGTTGATCTCCAGCGCCCCGCGGCGGGTCGTGCCGTCCTTGCGGCCGAGATCGCCCAGCCAGTCCACGTCCGGCACGGGGGGCTTGCGGTCACCGAAGAGGATGAGCTTGTGCTTGTCGAGGTCTTCCACCGTTTCCGGCAGGCCGTAGGTCTTGGCGTAGTCCGGCGAGGCCCAGATATGGCTGTTGATCTCGCCCAGATGCCGCTGGATCAGGTCCGGCTGATGGGGCGGGTGCATGCGGATGGCGACATCGGCCTCGCGCATGGCAAGGTCGAGATCGGTATCGTCCAGCAGCAGCGAGACGGTGACATCCGGGTGCGCCGCGATGAAGTTTTTCAGCCGCGGGGCCAGCCAGGTGACGCCGAAGCTGTGCGTGGTCGTTACCTTCAGGCGGCCGGCCGGTTTTTCCTTGCTTTCCGCCAGCAGCGCTTCGGTCATCGCCAGCTTGGCGAACACCTCGCGCACGGTGCGGTTCAGCGCCTCGCCCTGCTCGGTGAGGATCAGCCCGCGCGCATGGCGGTGGAAGAGCGGGACGGAGAGCGCTTCCTCGAGCGCGGAAATCTGCCGCGATACCGCGGATTGGCTGAGGTTCAGGGTGTCCCCGGCATGGGTAAAGCTGCCAGCCTCTGCAACAGCATGGAAGACACGCAGTTTATCCCAATCCATTTTTTGCCCCGTCATTTATACGGCCTCATTCACAAACAGTGGAATTTGGCTCAAAAATTTTTCGGCTTCCAGCGCCGCCATGCAGCCGGTGCCCGCGGCGGTCACCGCCTGGCGGAAGGTTTTGTCCTGCACGTCCCCGGCGGCGAACACGCCCGGAACGGAGGTTTCGGTGGTGCCCGGCGTGGTGACGATATAGCCTTCATCGTCCAGCTGGATCTGCCCGGCGAACAGCGCCGTGGTGGGGGAGTGACCGATGGCGATGAACACGCCATCCACCTCGATCTCCCGGGTATGGCCGGTTTTCACGTTCTCCAGCCGCGCGCTGGTGACCACCTCGGGCGTGCCGGAGCCCAGGATCTCGTCCACCGCATGGTCCCAGATGACGGAGATCTTCGGGTTCTCGAACAGGCGCTGCTGCAGGATGCGCTCGGCGCGCAGGCTGTCGCGCCGGTGGATGAGGGTGACGTGGCTGGCATGGTGGGTGAGGTAGAGCGCCTCTTCCACCGCCGTGTTGCCACCGCCGACCACGGCGACCTTCTTGCCGCGATAGAAGAAACCGTCGCAGGTGGCGCAGGCGGAGACCCCGGCGCCCTGGTATTTCTGCTCGGAGGGCAGGCCAAGCCAGCGGGCCTGGGCGCCGGTGGCGATGATCACGGTCTCTGCCTCGAACTCGACGCCGCCATCGGTCCAGGCGCGAAAGGGGCGGGCGGAGAAATCGACCTCGGTCACGAGATCGTACATGATCTCGGTGCCGACATGCTCGGCCTGCTTGGCCATCTGCTCCATCAGCCAGGGGCCCTGGATGGGCTCGGCGAAGCCGGGATAATTCTCGACATCGGTGGTAATGGTGAGCTGGCCGCCCGGCTGCAGCCCGGCCACGAGCACGGGGTTGAGATTGGCGCGCGCGGTATAGATCGCCGCAGTGTAGCCTGCCGGGCCAGCGCCGACGATCAGAACCTTCGTTTTTCTCAACTCACCCATTATCGCGTATCTTTCGGGACTTCTTGTAGCGTCCTACATATCCGTCGAACACGCGCCGATACAAGAGAGTGTCACGGTACAACACGGTGTGTTTTGCCGCCATTTTCCACGCTTTCCCGTTCCCCGCATCCCACCCATGCGCCCTGCAAGGCGTGGTTGTCGCGCCGGTACTCATGCCTGTAGCGGCGCGCCGGCCGCCTGAGTTTCCGCCTGGTCGGCTGGGCGGCGGGCGCGCAGGCGGCGGATGCGGCGCGCATCGGCCTCCAGCACCAGGAACTCGATGCCCGAGGGGTGGCGGATGATCTCGCCCTTGGCCGGGACCCGGCCCGCGAGGTTGAACACGAGCCCGCCGATGGTCTCGATATCCGCGGCGCGCTCGTCCTCGGTGAGCATGGGGCCGGTCTTGGCCTCGAACTCCTCCACCGGCAGGCGGGCGTTCAGCTCCAGCGTGTGGTCCGGGCGTTCGACCAGCATCGGGCCCTCGATCTCGTCATGCTCGTCGGAAATGTCGCCGACGATGGTCTCGACCAGATCCTCGATCGTCACCAGCCCGTCGACGCCGCCATATTCGTCCACCACCAAAGCGAGATGCGTGTGCGTCTGGCGCATCTGCAGCAGCAGGTCGAGCACGGAGATCTGCGGCGCGACCAGCAGCGGCTTGCGCAGGATCTTCTCCACGGTGAACTCCGCCGCCGGGCCGGTATAGGAGAACACGTCCTTGATATGGACCATGCCGACCAGGTCATCGAGATGCTCGCGGTAGACGGGCATGCGCGAATGGCCCTCCTGGCGGATCAGCGCCAGGGCCTGGTCCAGCGTCACGTCGGCGCGCATGGCGATGATGTCCGGGCGCGGGACCATCACGTCATCGGCGGTGATCTCGCGCAGGCGCAGCACGTTGGCGAGCAGCGCGCGCTCGTGCGGAGTGAGGCCGACCGGTTCGCCGGAGGTGCCCTGGGCGTCCTCGGCGCCGGCCTCCTGCACCAGCTCGGCAATGGACTCGCGCACCGATTGCTCGGTGCTGCGCATCCGGTTGAGCAGGCGGGAAAGGGCGCCGCTCATCGGTTTTTCCACGGGTTGGGCACGCCGAGCCGCGCCAGGATGCGCGCTTCCTCGGTCTCCATCTCCCGCGCCTCGCCAGCATGGTGGTGGTCATAGCCGTGCAGATGCAGCGCGCCATGCACCAGAAGGTGCTGCAAATGCTGGGCGACGCTCTTGCCCTCACGCGCCGCCTCGCGCGCCACGACGCCGAAGGCCAGCAGCATTTCTGGCGGGTTGGCGTAGGTGAGCACGTTGGTCGGCTTGTTCTTGCCGCGGTCGCGGTAGTTCAGCCGCTTCACGGTGCGGTCATCGGTCAGCACCACATCGGCGCCGCATCCGGCGGCCGTCAGGGCCCGCCGGACGATGAGTGGCAGATGCCGCACATGCCGGCGCCAGCGCCGGTCCGCGACAAAAATCTCGGCCCCCCCGAAGGGGCTTGTACTTCCAGGTTCCATTTGTCCTTTAACTTTGCCGCTCGCGGGCATGCTCCTTCGCAGCCGCATAGCGCTGGTCGTAAGCTTCCACAATCCGCCCGACCAGCGGGTGACGCACGACATCGCTGTTGGCGAAGCGGGCGACGCCGATGCCCTGGATGCCCTCCAGCGTTTCCAGCGCGTCCGCCAGGCCTGAGCGAGTGTTGGGCGGCAGGTCGATTTGCGTAAGGTCGCCGGTGATGACCATGCGCGTGCCCTCGCCCATGCGGGTGAGGAACATCTTCATCTGCACCGGGGTGGTGTTCTGCGCCTCGTCGAGGATCACGAAGGCATGGGCCAGCGTGCGCCCGCGCATGAACGCGAGCGGGGCGATTTCGATCTCGCCGGTGGTGAGGCGCTTGGTGAACTGGTCGCCGGGCAGCATTTCGTTCAGCGCGTCGTAGAGCGGGCGCAGATAGGGGTCTACCTTCTCCTTCATGTCCCCGGGCAGAAAGCCGAGGCGCTCGCCCGCTTCAACCGCCGGGCGGGAGAGCACGATGCGGTCCACCTTGCCGGAGGTGAGCATGGCCACGGCCTGGGCCACGGCGAGATAGGTTTTGCCGGTGCCGGCCGGACCCATGGCGAAGACCATCTCGTGCTGGGTCAGGAGTTCCATATACGCCGCCTGCCCCGCGCTGCGCGGACCCACGGCGCCCTTGCGGGTGCGGATGGCGGGAAGGTCGGAGAGCGGCAGGCGGGGTTCGGTTGCCGGGTCGGTCAGGCGCAGGGCGGCGTCCACCTTCGGGCCGTCGATCATCTCGCCGCGTTCCAGTTGCCGGTAGAGTGCTGCGAGCGCCGCCTCCGCCGCGGCGATTTGTTCCGGCGTGCCGGAGATGGAAATGCGGTTGCCGCGGCAGGCCAGGCGCACGCCGAGACGCTGCTCGATGCGGGCGAGATGGCGGTCGTGATCTCCGAGCAGCAACGGCAGCAGCGCGTTGTCGCGGAAGGTCATGGTGAGGGGCCGCGCAAGCGGGACGGAATGGGTAGCCGGAGACGCGAGGATCTGGCTCAAGCGGCGATTTGCTCCTTGCTGATGAGAGTGCCGAGGATAGAGTTGGGGTTGGCGTGGGTAATTTTCACCTCCCGGACTTCGCCGGTCAGCGCGGTGGGATGCTCAACCACCACGGGCTGAAGGTAGAGCGAACGCCCGGCGATCTGCCCCGCATACCGCCCGGTGCCGGTGAACAGCACGGGGGTGGTCAGGCCGACGGTCGAGGCGTTGAAGTCGTCCTGCTGGCGGCGCAGCTCGGCCTGTAGCTCGTAGAGCCGGGCGTTTTTCACGTCCTCGACGATCTGCGGCAGCCCGGCAGCCGGGGTGCCGGGGCGGGGGGAGTAGGTGAAGCTGTAGGCCAGGGCGAAGCCGGTCTCGCGCACCAGCGCCATGGTGGCGGCGAAATCGGCGTCCGTCTCGCCAGGGTGGCCGACGATGAAATCGGAGGAGAGGGCGATATCCGGCCGGGCCGCGCGCAGTTTTTCCACGATGCGGCGGAAATCATCCGCCTTGTGCTTGCGGTTCATCGCCTGGAGGATTTTGTCTGACCCGGACTGCACTGGCAGGTGCAGGAAGGGCATGAGCTTCGGGTTGTCCCGGTGGGCGAGGATCAGCTCGTCCGCCATGTCGTTGGGGTGGGAGGTGGTGTAGCGGATGCGGGCCAGCGCCTCGATCTCCGCCAATTCCGCCATCAGCCGGGTCAGGGACCAGATTTTCCCGTCCGGTCCCTCGCCGTGGTAGGCGTTCACGTTCTGGCCCAGGAGCGCGATCTCCCTGGCGCCGCCAGCCACCATGCGCCTGGCCTCGGCCAGCACGCTCGCCACCGGGCGGGAGGATTCCGCCCCGCGCGTATAGGGCACGACGCAGAAGGAGCAGAATTTATCGCAGCCTTCCTGGATGGAGAGGAAGGAGACCACGCCCTGCGGGGCGGCGGTATCGGGCAGATGGTCGAATTTCTGCTCGGCGGGGAACTCGGTGTCGATCACCGCGCCCTGTTTGCGGTGGGCCTGGGCGATGAGCTCCGGCAGGCGGTGATAGGCCTGGGGGCCGACCACGAGGTCCACGAAGGGCGCGCGTTTGGTGATCAGCTCGCCCTCGGCCTGGGCGACGCAGCCGGTGACGGCGATCATCATCTCGCCGCCCTTTTCCTCCTTGAGGACGCGCAGCCGGCCCAGGGCGGAAAACACCTTTTCCTCCGCCCGCTCGCGGATGTGGCAGGTGTTCATGATCACCATGTCCGCGTCTTCCGGGCTGTCCACCGTGGTGTAGCCCAGGGGGCGCAGCACGTCCGCCATGCGCGCGCTGTCGTACACGTTCATCTGGCAGCCATGAGTCACGACATGCAGTTTGCGGAGTTTGCGGTCCGTCGCGTTCATACGTCTAAGTCCATCCGGTTTTTCCGGACGGAAAAGCGCGTGGAGAAGAGACTGGTCAAGCTCAAATCGGCTGGAATCCCTCTGAACCTGGTGCAATCTCGCTATGTTTGACCGCGCCGTGTCAAGAAAATTCCCGTTAAGCTTTGGTTTCGGCGGGGTTTGAGCCCAGGTGGAAAGATAACAGGCTCGCAACGGGAGCGTGTGCCGGGATTTGATTACGCCGCGGCAGACCCTATATGAAAAGACCTGGGCTGTGGCGTGCAATGGAATCGATGGATCGTGAACGAATGGGTTGAGCAACCTGGCGTGGCTGTTATGGCTGCGCGCAGTCAGGTGGAGTGCGGTGAGCTGCCGTTCCTGATCAGGCGCGACGGCTCCTGGCTGTACCGGGGTTGCCCGATCTCCCGCAAGGAGATGGTGTGCCTGTTTTCCTCCGTGCTGACGCGCGACGAGGCGGGGCATTATCTGCTGGAAACGCCCGTGGAGCGCGGCCGGATCGAGGTGGAGGACGCGCCGCTCGTGGCCGTGGAGATGAGCTGGAAGGGCCATGGGCGCGACCAGGTGCTGTGCTTCCGCACCAATGTGGACAAATGCGTGACGGCGGGGCCGGAACACCCGATCCGCATCGCGCATGATTTGCTCAGTTGTGAGCCGACGCCGTATCTTCATGTGCGTGATGGCAAGGGCAGGTTCCCGATCGAGGCGCGGATATGCCGCGCGACCTATTACGAGCTGGTGGCCCTGGCCGAGCCCGGGATGCTGCACGGGCGCAAGGTGCTCGGGGTGCGGAGTAAAGGGGCGTTTTTCTCGCTCGGCGATTTGCCCTCCTGCTGCGACGTCTGAACGGCTTTGGCCGTGAGTCTCACTGAAGCGGAGCTGCGCCGGCTGCTGCCGCCCGGGCTTGGCCATGCCCGCCTGTCCGCGCCAAGGCACAAGCCGGCGGCGGTGCTCATCCCTCTGGAGCCGGAGCGCGGCGTGTGGCTGACCCGGCGCGGGACGGAAATGCCGAGCCACGCCGGGCAGGTGTCGTTTCCCGGAGGCAAGATCGAGCCGCAGGATGGCTCGCCCGAGGCGGCGGCGCTGCGCGAGGCGCGCGAGGAGATCGGGCTGGACCCGGGCTGCGTGGAGGTTCTCGGGCGGATGGACGACTATGTCACCAAGACCGGCTTCCATATCGCCCCGGTGATCGGGCTGGTGCCGAAGGGCGTGAAGCTGCAGGCGGCGCCGGACGAGGTGGAGGAGATTTTTTGCCTGCCCTTCGAGGTGCTGCTGGACCCGGCGCTGCCGTGCCATCGCTATGCGGTGCAGCGTGGGCATGAGCATGATTTTTATGTCTGGCCACATCCGGACCATGTGATCTGGGGTGCCACGGGGCGCATGCTGCGCCAGCTGGCGCAGCGGTTGCGGGGGGCGGCGTGATCGAACTGCCGGGCATGGACCAGGTGTGGGACGCGCTGCCGGAGGCGCGGATCGTTGGCGGCGCGGTGCGCGACATGCTGGCGGGCTGCCCGGTGGCGGATGTGGACTTTGCCTCGCCGCTGGCGCCCGAGGCGGTGATGGCCCGCGCCCGCGCGGCGGGGCTGAAGGCGGTGCCGACCGGGCTGGAGCATGGCACGGTGACGATCGTGGCCGAGGGCCGGGGCTTCGAGGTGACGACGCTGCGGCGGGACGTGGCGACCGACGGGCGGCACGCGGTGGTGGAATTCACCGATGACTGGCGCGAGGATGCGAGCCGGCGGGATTTCACCATCAACGCCATGTCCGCCACCAGGGACGGCACGGTGCATGACTATTTCGGCGGGCGGGAAGATCTGGCCGCCGGACAGGTGCGCTTTGTCGGTGCGGCCGCGACGCGGGTCCGGGAGGATTACCTGCGGGTGCTGCGCTTCTTCCGGTTCTTCGCGCGTTATGCGCGGGGCGAGCCGGATGCGGAGGCGGTGACGGCGATTGTCGCGCTGCGCGAGGGGGTGAAGAGCCTTTCGGCCGAGCGCGTGTGGAACGAGATCAAGCTGATTTTGAAGGCCGCGGACCCGGTGCCCGCGATGCGGCTGATGGTGCAAACCGGCGTGCTGCCGCTGCTGCTGCCCCGGGCGGATGTGGACCGGCTGGCGGCGCTGCTGGCGCGCGGGGCGCCGGTGGACCCGCTGCTGCGCGTGGCGGCGCTGGGGCCGGGCGAGGTGGAGGCGTTCGCAAAGTGCTGGCGGCTGAGCCGGGCGGAAGAGGTGCGGCTGGAGGCGCTGATGCGTACGGAGATGCCGCGCCCGGAGGATGACGATGCCGCGCTCCGCCGGGCGCTGGCCGTGGAAGACGCGGCGGCGCTGGTGGACCGGAGCTGGCTATATGGCGGCGCTGGCCCGGGCTGGGATGGTTTGCGCTCGCGGCTGCGAAGCATGGCGCGCCCGGTGTTTCCGCTGCAGGGCCGCGATTTGGCCGCGTTGGGTATCCCCCCTGGGCCGCGCATGGGCGAGGTGCTGCGCGAGGCCCAGGCCTGGTGGCTGGCTGGAGGTTGTGTGGCGGATGCGGAGGCCTGCCGCGTCTGGGTCGAGGCGCGGCTTTAAGAAAATGGATTGCTTCGCCCGCCGGAGCAGGCGCGCAATGACGGTTACACCGCGATGCGGACGCCGAGTTCCACCACGCGATCCGACGGAATACGGAAGAACTCGGTGGCGGAGATGGCGTTGCGGGCCATGAACAGGAACAGCCAGCGGCGGATGAAGCGCAGCTTGGGCACCGAGGCGGGCACCACAGTCTCGCGGCCGACGAAGTAGCTGGCCTGCATCGGCTTGAAGTCGATGTCCTGGGCGGAGAGGCTCTCCAGCGCCTGCGGCACGTTCGGGCTCTCCATGAAGCCGTAATACAGCTCTACCTTGTAGATGCCGGGGGCGGCTTCCTCGGCCCTCACGCGGTCGCCCGGGGCGGCATAGGGGACATCGAGGTTGCGCACGGTGACGAAAAAGACCTGCTCGTGCAGCACCTTGTTGTGCTTGAGGTTGTGCAGCAGCGCGTTGGGCACGAAGTCCAGATTGCCGGTCATGAACACGGCGGTGCCGGGCACGCGCACGATGCGCGACTGCGGCAGACGGGCGAGGAAGGAGGACAGCGGAAGGCTGTCCTGCACCCAGCGGGCCATGATCAGGTTGCGGCCGCGGCGCCAGGTGGTCATGGTGAAAATCACGGCGCAGCCAATGACGAGAGGCACCCAGCCGCCGTCGAAGAATTTAAGAGTGTTGGAGGCGAAGAAGGCGAGGTCGATGATACCGAAAAAGCCGAATACGGCGATGGCGGCCTGGCGCGACCAGTTGAACTGGCGGCGGAACACCACGACGGCCAGGATATTCGTGCACAGGAATGTGCCGGTTACCGCGATGCCATAAGCCCAGGCCAGGGCGCTGCTGGTGTGGAAGGTGAGGACAAGCAGGATGACGCCCGCCGCCAGCATGGCGTTGGTTTGCGGCACATAGATCTGGCCTGCCTCCGTCTCCGAGGTGTGGCGGATTTCCATGCGCGGAAACAGACCGAGCTGGACACATTGCCGCGCCATGGAGAATGCGCCGGAAATGACCGCCTGGCTGGCGATGATGGTGGCGAGCGTGGACAGCACGATCAGGGGAATTTGCAGAGCGTGCGGCGCGAGCTTGTAGAATGGATTGTCCATTGCCGAAGGGTCGGCCAGCACCAGCGCGCCCTGGGCGAAATAGTTGAGTAACAGGCTGGGCAGGACGAAATAGGTCCAGGCCATCCGGATAGGCTTGCGGCCGAAATGGCTCATATCCGCATACAGGGCTTCAGCGCCCGTGACCGCCAGGACAACCGCGCCGAGCGCGACGAATGCCGTGAATTTATGGTGAAGGATGAAAAGAAGGCCGTAGCTGGGGAGCAGCGCCCGGAAGACGAAGGGATGCTTCACGACTTCGACAAGGCCAAGCAGGCCGATGGAGATGAACCAGATGGCCATGATGGGGCCGAAGGCCCGCCCCATGATGCCAGTGCCGTGCTTTTGCGACAGGAACAGCACGATGATGACGGCCAGCGAAATCCATTCGACCAGTTCGTTGGACAGGCTCGGCCAGACGACCTGCAAGCCCGAGACGGCGGACAACACCGAAATGGCGGGGGTGATCATGCCGTCGCCGAAGAAGAGGCCAGCACCGGTGATGCCGACTATGCCGAGGAAGACGCGGGTTCTGTCCGACTTGGCGACGCGCTGGGCCAACGCCATGAGGGCAAGGATGCCGCCCTCGCCGTGGTTGTCGGCGCGCATGACGAAGGTGACGTATTTGAGCGTGACGGTGATGATCAGCGACCAGGCGATGAGGGACAGGAGGCCCAGAACGTCCAGGTTGGTCAGGCCTGAGCCTGTGAAATAGGCGAGGCAGGTCTGCAGCGCGTAGAGCGGGCTGGTTCCGATATCGCCGTAAACCACGCCGAGCACACCGATGAGAGCGCCAAGGCGCAGCTGTGCGTTAGCGCCCGTATCGTGGTGCGGGTCAGAACTCATTCATGCCACCTGAAGCTGTTGCGCCGCCGCTGTAGCCCGTTTGCCTGGAAGCGGGCAAGCACATGCCTATTGCGCCGCCGGCTTGGGCAGCAAAACGAAGAGCTGGCCGGGCTGGCGCATGGAGCCGGCTGTGGTTTCGGCGTCGGGCCCGGCGCCGAAGAAGAGGTCCGCCCGGTCCGGCCCCTGGATGCCGCCGCCCGTGTCCTGCGCGATGGTCAGGCGGTCGAGAGAGCTTTGGGTGATCGGGTCCGTGGTGGCGATGAAGACCGGGGTGCCGAGCGGGATGATGGATTTGTCCACGGCCAGGGAGCGGCCGGCGGTGAGCGGCACGCCGAGGCTGCCGGGGGCGCCTTCGTCATCCGGCAGGTAGCCGAGCGGCTTGATGAACACGTAGCGGGCGTTTTGCTCCATGATGCCCTTGGCCTCGCCGGGGTGCGCCTTCAGCCAGGCGGAGATGCTCTGGTAGCTGACATCGTCCGCCGAGAGGTCTCCCTGCTGCACCAGGATGCGGCCGATGGGGGTGTAGGGCTGGCCGTTCTGGCCGCCGAAGCCGACGCGCAGGGTTTTGCCGTTGGGCAGGAGGATGCGCCCGGAGCCCTGGATCTGCAGCATGAAGGCGTCCACCGGGTCGGCCAGATAGGCGGTGACCGGTGTTTTGCGGTTCAGGGCCCCGGCATCGATGGCGGCGCGGGACAGTGAGGCCAGGGTATCGTCCGCCGGTTTGGCGTAGAGGGGCACCTTGTAGCCCGGGGCGAGGTTCTTGGAGCCGGGGAATTCCGGCTCGAAATAGCCGGTGACCAGCGCCTGGCCGGAGACCGCGTAAGGGACGAAATAGGTCTCGAAGAACTGGCGCGCGGCGGTGTCGTCATTGGGCGGGAGGGCCTTGGCCGCGGCGCAGACGCCTGCCCATTGCCCGGCCTGACCGCCCGCGGACTGGGCCAGGCCCGAGCCGCCGAGGGACCGGTCCGGCGGCATGGTGGTAACGGCCTTGCAGCCGGTGACGAAGGCTTCCAGCGCGCCGGAGGTGTTGTCGGTGCTCCAGCCGGGAAGGTCCGAGAAGGATACCGCGTTGCCGGGCGGGGCGCCGGGCAGGTTGAGCATGGAGTCGCCTGTTTGCGGTGGCACGCAGCCGGTGAGCACGAAAAGAGAAAGGACGGACCAGAGGGGGCGCTTGGACAGGCGGGGCATGGGGGGATGATCAGCCGCTGCGCGCGGCGGCGAGGCGCCAGGTGAGCTCCGGCCCCTTGATATTGCGCTCGAAGGTCCAGAGATCGGTCAGCTCGGTCACGGCGTCGGTCCCGACCTTGGGGTTACCCCCGGCGTCCAGCACCATGTTCACCTGGTCCGAGGTGAAGCGAACGATGATGGCGGCCTGGTCGCCCAGGAGCTGAGCGTCCTCAATGCTGGCCGCGGTGATCGTCTTGATCTCGGTCTGGTGGCGCTCGGCGGCTTCCTCGCGCGCCTTGATGGCGGCGTCGAAGGTCTCGAACACATGTTCGGAGAGCAGGGGCTTGAGCGAGGCGCGGTCGCCCGCGGCGAAGGCCGTGACGATCAGGCGGAAGGCGGTTTCCGCCTGGGAGAGGAATTGCGGCGGGTCGAAATGCGGGTCGCGGTTGACGATCTGCATCAGCTTCTGGCCGAGAGGCGATTGCGGATCCGGCACCGAATGGCCAGATTGCGCGGGGAGGGCCAGGCCCTCGATGACCGGGCCGGCGTTGAAGCCTTGCATGGCGCCGGGCGGCGTGGGCGGACGCTCGAACCCGACGCGGCGGCCCAGTACGCTGCGCAGGCGCAGGATCAGGAAGATCGCGACAGCCGCGAAGATGACCAAAATGACGGAAAATCCGCCCAGGGATTGTAACGCGTTGACCTGCACTGAACCCTCTACCGGCAAAGACTGCGCCAAGGCTTAGATGAAAGCAAGCAGTTCATCCAGGCTAGTCAACCCCGCCCGGCCTGGGACATAACAGAAGGGCCGGGCGCCGCGCGTCTGGGGAGCTGAAGGACAGAGACATGTTTCTGCTGCGCCACGGGCAAAGCTATTTCAACCTGCATTTCACCGAGACGAGGCGGGATCCGGGGATCGAGGACCCGGAGCTGACGCCGCTGGGGCATGAGCAGGCAGGCGAGGCGGCGGGGCGGCTGCGCGATGCGGGGCTGACGCGGATTATCGTCTCTCCTTATACAAGGGCTCTACAGACGGCGCAGCCATTCCTGGCGCTGCCGGGGGTGAGCGTGGAGGTAATGCAGGAGGTGCGCGAACGCACGGCGTTCGTCTGCG
This sequence comes from Acidocella sp., assembly GCA_035519275.1. Taxonomy (GTDB): domain Bacteria; phylum Pseudomonadota; class Alphaproteobacteria; order Acetobacterales; family Acetobacteraceae; genus Acidocella. The sequence continues at coordinate 22,263 of DATIWS010000068.1, forward strand.
ACATCGGCTCCCGCCCCGAGGTGCTGGCGGAGCGGTTCCCGCACCATGAATTCGGGCATTTGCCGGCGCAGTGGTGGCATGACGAGGAAGAGAGCGAGGAGCAGACCAGGAGGCGGGCCGACGCCTTCCGCGCCGCCATGGCCGTGCGCGATGACCACGACACCACACTGCTGGTGAGCCATTGGGGGTTCATCCTGGCGCTAACCGGGGTTTCCGTGATGAATGGCCAGATGATCGAGTACGACCCGCGAATGGCGGCGCCCGAACAGATTGTGTGGAGGCCGTAAGTGAGCGCGGGATTGCTGGGGGCGGATGAGGCAGCACCCGCCGAGGTGCTGCGGCCCAAGGGAAAGAGCCGGTTTCTGCTGACCGCCGACCATGCCGGGCGCGCAATTCCGCGCGCGCTGGGGGATTTGGGCGTGAGTGCGGCGGATATGGACCGGCACATTGCCTGGGATATCGGCATTGCCGGGGTGACGCGGCGTTTGAGCGCTTTGCTGGACGCCCCGGCGGTGCTGCAGACCTATTCACGGCTGGTGATCGACTGCAACCGCAAGCCAGGCGTGGCCAGCGCCTTCGCCGAGGTGAGCGAGGCGACGGAGATACCGGGGAACAAGGGGTTGGGCGTGGCGGCGAAGGCGGCGCGGCAGGCGGCGATCTTCGACCCGTACCATGCGGCGATCGAGGGGCTGATCGGGGCGCGGCCAGAGGCTGTTTACGTGGCCATGCACAGCTTCACCCCGGTGTATCTGGAGCAGGCGCGGCCGATGCATGTGGCGGTGCTGTACAACCGCAACCCCAGGCTGTCGCGCGCCTTGGCGGCGCTGCTGCGCGCCGAGCCCGGGTTGGTGGTGGGCGAAAACGCGCCCTACCAGCTGACGGACGAGACCGATTACGGCGTGCCGGTGCACGCGGAGGCGCGCGGTCTTGATTATTTGGAAATAGAAATCCGTCAGGATCTGGTTCAGCACGAATCAGGGCAGGCGGAATGGGCGGAGCGGTTCGCGCGGCTGCTGCCGCTGGCGCTCGAGACCACAGGAGCGGAAAGCAAGGCATGACGGCAAAGAAGGGCGTGAGCCGGAAACAGCCCGTGGCGGCGGCTGAGCGGAAGCTGCTGTGTTTCATCGACCGCATCGATGACGCCG
>DATIWS010000069.1:0-12889 GCA_035519275.1 Acidocella sp.
GACCTTGGCGCCTATGCCCCGGGCCGGGATCCGCTGCTGGACGAGGCGATCCGCCGGGCGCCAGCCATGGAGTCAGTCCTTCGCCAGGACAAGAACGCGGGCGTGACCCTGGCTGAGAGCGTCGCGGCATTGCGGGTGGCACTTGGGGAGGCGGCTTGAAGGCAATCACGCTGAAGCGGCTGGACCTGCTGGCCGCTTCCCGCGAGGTGGCGCTGTTGGAAATAATCCAGCGCCATAACGCGGCGCTCAAGCAGAACGACTATCAGCGCGGCATGCTGGAGGCTTATCGCAGCCGCCTGGCGGCCAGCTGGCAGGGCGGTTCCGTGGTGAGCGCCGCCCAGGCGCGCCGGGCTGGCCAGTTTGCCGCCGGAGCGCAGGGCGCGGAGGCGCAGATTACTGAACATGCCGCGCTGACCAGGGAGCAACTGGAAGCCGCCATTGCCGATTTGGCGAGGTTAAAGGCGCATCGGCGCAAGCTGGCGCAGCGCCTGCGGGAGGCCGCGCGCCGGGAAGAGGCGAAGGCGGAGGTAAAAGCGGAACGCGACCAGCCTGTTCGCGGCAGAGGGCGGCACGTTTCGTAATCATTTCTAAAGAATTTGTCCGCCATATGGTCTGAAAGGAGACCAAAATGGACCTGTCATTCTTTTCCAGCTTCGGCACGTCGCTGGCCGCGAAGGAAGCGCAAATCAATACCCTGCAGCAGCAGGTTGCGAGCGGCCTTTCGGTGCAGACGCCGGATCAGAATCCGGCGGCGTATGAAACCGGTGTACTTGGCACGGACCAGGTGAATCAGCTGAACAACGACAATACCACCCAGGCTGCGATACAGGCGCAGCTTGGCAGCGTGAGCAACAGCTACACCTCGATGAGCAGCGTGCTGGACAATGTCCAGGGCATCGTCCAGCACGCGCTGAACGGCACGACGAATTCCCAGAACATGCAGGCATTGGCGACCCAGGTGCAGTCGGCTTATCAGCAGCTGATCAGCGTCGGTAACGCCACGGCGCCGAACGGCACTTATCTCTTCGGCGGCTCACGTGGCGGACTCGCGCCGTTCCAGCCCAACGCCAACGGTGATATCGTTTATTTTGGTGACGGTGCGTCCTCCCAGGCGACAATTGGGCAGGATATGACGGCGAGCACCATCGCCAATGGCGACGTGTTCCTCTCTGGCCTGAGCGGCGACGGTATTTCCAACGTCACCGCCAGCAACGCGAATACCGGCAGCGGGCAGGTCATCCAGCAGGGCGTTGTCAACGCTGCTGCCGCGAATGCGTTTCAGCAAGGGAATGCCGCCATCACTGTGAGTTTTGCCAATAGCGGCAGCGGCACGACCTACACCGCCACGCAGAATGGCAGCGCCATTGCCAGCGGCACGCTTTCCGCCAGTGGTACGGGTGGCACCACAGTCCAGCTCGCGGGCGCGGATTACCAGATCACCGGCAGCCCGGCCAATGGCGATAGCTTCACCATCGCGCCCAGCCGGCCGCAATCTGCGTTCGCGCTGCTGAAAACAGTGTACAACGCTCTCGCCAACGCGGCCACGACGCCAGCACAAGTCGCGCAGACCAGCCAGGTGCTGAACCAGAGCCTGGCCGGGTTGGCCCAGTACCAGCAGACGGTGGTGAACGCGCAGGCGCAGAACGGCGTTACGCTGCAGGCTATTTCCGCTGCGGCCGCTGGAAACAGCAGCCAGGCTTCCCAGGCACAGACCAATGTGGACAACGCCACCGCCACGAACATGCCTCTGGCCATCTCCAACCTGGACCAGACCGTCACCGCGCTTCAGGCGGCGATGAAGACGTTCGGCACCGTGCAGAATCTCAGCCTGTTCAACTACCTGTAAGCGAGGCCGCAATGTCGAATGCCATCTTCATCGTCGGCTATTACCGCAGCGGCACTTCCGCACTCTCCGGCGCATTGTCCCGCGCCGGGGTGAAGTTCTATAACGATGCCGATCCGAACGAGCATAATCCGCTCGGATTCTATGAGATTCCTGAGCTGATCCAGTATGATGTGGACCTTTTCTCGCGTCTGGGAGTTGACTGGATGGATGTGCGCGGCCTGCCGCAGGGCTGGGCCGAGCGCGCGGATCTCAGTGGCTATCTCTCGCGGCTTGAGGAGATACTCCGCCGCCGCTTCAGCCAGGGTGACAAGATATGGGGGCTGAAGCACCCGCATCTTTGCCGCACCTTGCCGATTTACGAGCGTGCCGCACGCCAGGCCGGGCACAAGCCGCATGTGGTGCACATCTTCCGCGATCCGTGGACGGCGGCGTCCAGCCAGCAGCGCAAGAATGGCCTGAGCCGTGCCCACGCCATGCTGTTGTGGATGAGCTACCTCACCTCGGGTGAACGCCAGGCCCGCCATTTGCCGCGAAGCTGGCTGACCTACCATGATCTACTCGCCAAACCGGCGGAACAGCTGCGCCGGATCGAGGCGGAGACCGGCCTTCCCCTCACCAATCTGGTGCCGGGTGGGTTGGGGCAGGCCGCGTCCTATCTCACGGCACAGCTCAACCGCAGTGAGGCTCTGCCGCAAGAGGGGCTGCTCCGGCCGTTGCATGAGCTGGTCACGCGCGCTTGGGAGGCCATCCAGGCGCGCGAGTTCCAGCCTGCGCTATGGGATGAGTTCGCTGAGGAGACGGCGGATCTGGTCGGTTTCCTCACCGAGATCGGCGCGAGCCGGGGGCGGGCGATCCCGGCCCTGGGCGGTTCGCTGAGTCAGGCGGCGCCAGCTCTGGCGGAGAGGGCCGCACTGCGTCCGCCGGAGCGGGTGGACGAGGGTGGGCAAGCCCGTTTGCTGGCATTGCGCGAGGCGGCGGTGGCGCTGCCCCGCCTTTCCGTCATCATCGTGGCCCCGCGCGGCCGGGTTCATGCGGTGAACGACACCTTGGAGTCCCTGCACGCACAATGGGAAAAGCCGGCGGGCATCAAGATCCTCGCTGCCGAGCCGCTGGAGATCCCCGGCATCACCATCATTGCAGCGCCGCCGGAGCCGGAGGCGATGACCCGGCTGGTTTGTGCGGAGCTGAACCTGGAAGCCGCATCGGCCGATTACGTCGCGGTCATCAACGCGGGTGACACGGTGGCCCCTGATGCCTGCTTGCGCTTTGCCTTGGCGGCATCGGCCAGCGGTGCGGACATGCTGTACTGCGACGAAATCGTTCCGCGAGACGGCGGCGCCTGGGTGCGGCACAAGCCGGGCTGGGATGTCACGCGCCTGCGCCAATCGGCCTATATAGGCGACTGGGTATGGTACGGCGCGAAGGCCGTGCTCCAGCTGGGCGGATTCGATCCGGCGAGTGCTGGGGCCGAGGAGTTCGACTTCCAACTCCGCCTCGCCGAACACGGCGCCAAGGTGGAGCGCCTGCCTGAGGCGCTGTTCACCCGCGGCCCGCAAAGCCGGCGCGATGACATCAAGGCCGATATTTTCTGCGCCCGCGCGGTCATGTCTGTCGCGGCGCATCTGCAGCGCGCCGGCATGCCGGCCGAGGTGCAGATGCGCCAGCATCTTGGCCTGTTCCACCATATGCGTATGGCGGAAGATTCTGGCACCGCCATCATTATGCTCTGCGATGGCGCGGAGATCCCGATGCTGGACCGCTGGATGACCGCCCTGCTCACCGGCCCAGCCCTTACCGGCCCCGTGATCCTTGCCGGTGCGGCGCTGAGCCAGGGCATGCACAACTACCTGACCGCGGTAACGCAACAGACCGTGGCGCTGGAGGGCAAGGTGCTTGCGGTACCGCCCGCGCCCGGCCTCACCCCGGCAGAGGCGCTACGCCAAGCTCTGGCAATGGTGACGGCGCCTTACGTCGCGGTGTTGGACGCTCGTTCCGAGGCTCTTACCCCTTATTGGCTGCCTGCTCTGCGGATGCGCCTTGCCGACCCTGGCGTGGCCATGGCAGCGGCGCGCACGCTCGTTCCTTTCGGCGGCGATAAGAAGCTCGCCCTCGTGCTGGGGCCGATCGTCATCGGTGCCGAAACCCGGCTCGGCGCGGCGCATGCGGCGGAAGATCCGGGCCCGGGCGGCTGGTTGCTGGTCGACCAGGAGGCGAGCGCCATCGCCCCGCCCGGCCTGCTGGCCCGCACCCAGGCTCTAGCCGATTGCACGTTCCCGGATCTGGGCGGCGATGCGCTCTGGATCGACCTCGGCGCGCAGATTCGCGCCCGCGGCACCCGGCTAGTGTGGACACCGGATGTTTCCTTTGCCTCACCGCCCGAGGCGGTAAAGCTCGATGCGGCAGCGGATTTCCGCCGGGGCTCGGAGGTGGCGCAGGCGCTGCCCTGGGCCGATCCGTATCACCACCCCGCGCTCTCTTTGCGTGGCGATCTTCTCGCCAGTGAAGCAAACCCCGGGCTTGTGCGCACGGCGCCGGCGGATGAGCGTGACCTCCTGATCACCGGTGCTCCGGATTCCGGCGCGGCCGTGATGAACGCAGCCCGGGCATTGCGGCGTGTTGGCGCGCTCTCGGCGGATTGGGCACCCGAGCTGCCCACCGCTGCCGAGCTAGGCCGCCGCGCTCCAGCCACCTGGTTGCGGGTCAACCCGCAACTTCCGTCCGCGGCATACAGCCCGTCTTACGCGGCGCTGTTCACCACCCTGCCGGACCCGGAGGCAAAGCCGGTGCTTGCGTCTGCGAGCCATGTCTATGCTACCTCCCCGGCGTTGGTGACGCAGTTGCTCCGCATGTGCCCGCCCGGCCAGCCTGTGCAGTTGTGGCGTCCGGCTTTGTCCAGCCGCATCTGGGCCGAGTGGAAGCCGGGCACGGGGCTGAATACCAAGCCGCGCATACTGTGGATCGACGAGGGCATAGCGCCGCCATGGTTCGCCGATCTGGTCAATGCCACGCTGGATATTGCCGCGTGGATCGTTGTTGAGCGTCCTGGCGGGAATTATGCCGGCCAGTTGGCGCGGCTCGCGCCGCCTGAGTCCGAGTACGCATGGGCGCAGACATTTGCTGAACTCGGCCCGCAGATCATGGTCCGTCCGGCCAATGCCGCGATATATGCCGACCATTATCCGGTGCTGCTTGCCGCAGCGGCGGGCTGCCACGCTTTGGTTGATGAGCGGCTCGACATTCCCGCCAGCCTTGGCGCGGTGCGGCTGAGGAACCGCCTTTCCACCTGGCAGGCGGCCCTGAGGAACGCCATTGCGGACCTCGCCGGCACGCTGGCTCGGGGTGGCCGCGCCCGCAAGGCGGCGCTGGCGCTACCAAGCATCGAGGCCGGGCTGCCGCCCTGGGCTGAGTTCCCCGCTGCGAGCGGCGCTCTGCTGCGGAGTGCGGCTGAGTGAACTGGCAGGCGCGGTCGCTCCTCATCGGCGCGCTCGTGGCCTGGCCTGCTCTGGCCAGCGCCGGCCAAAGCGTGGACGCGGTAACAGCTGCTGTCCGGCAGGCGGCGCAGATGGTTGCACCGCCTGATGCCACCATCACCCTGGGGCCCGTGACGGGGGCAGCTCACATGCAGGCCTGTACGGTGCCGCTGGTGGTGAACATCAGCGGTGTCGCGCCTTACGAGCAGGCGGCGGTGCATTGCCCCGCCCCGGTCTGGACGCTGTATGTCACCGTCAATGTGGCGCAGAGCGAAGATGTCGTGGTCGCGGCCCATCCTGTAGCGGCGGGGCAGGTATTGGCGGCCTCCGATCTCACGGTGCAGCGTGAGCCGGTGCAGCTTTTCGCGGGCAGGCAGGTCTATGTCGACCCGGCCCAGCTCGTGGGCGCGAGCGCGGTGATGTCCCTCGCCGCCGGCATGGTCGTCACCCAGGATGCGGTGCAGGCACCGATGGTGGTCAAGGCCGGCCAGACGGTGGCCGTGCAGGTGACGAGTGGCGGTGTCGTCGTCTCCATTAATGCCGTCGCCAGCCAGGCCGGGCGGATCGGCGATACCATCCTGCTTACCAACCCGTCCTCCGGCCGTCGCTTTTCCGCGCAAGTCACGTCGAACGGGGTGTCTCTCAAGCTTCAATGAGCAACTTACTTTGCTGGCCCAAAACTTAAAGTAGCACAAATAGGAAAACTTCATAACCTGCGCGCGAATAAATAGGTACGGCAACCACAACCCAAGGAGCTCACCATGTCGGCCGTAGGTTCTATTCTGACCAATACCGGGGCGCTGCAGGCGCTCAACTCCATCGCGAACACGTCATCGACCAATAGCAGCCTGGAAAGCCAGCTCTCCAGCGGCCTCTCAATCAACTCGCCTTCGGACAATCCGGCTGGTTACATTACCGCCCAGGGTTTCACCTCGCAGCTGAACGGCCTGACGCAGGCGATCTCCAACGCCAACCAGGGTGTCTCCCTGCTGCAGACGGCGCAGGGCGCTATCGGCCAGCAGATCGGCGTTGTGCAGCAGCTCAACTCCATTGCCGTGCAGGCCTCCAACGGCACGCAGACCGCCGCGGAATCACAGTCCCTGCAGAATCTCGCCAGCAAGCTCACTGGCCAGGTCTCGACTATCGCCAACCAGACGCAGTTCAACAATATCAGCCTGCTGGATGGGTCTTTCCAGGGCAAGCAGTTCCAGGTTGGCGCCAATGAAGGCCAGACCTTGAACCTTTCCATTGCCAGCACCTCGGCGGGCAGCATTGGCATGAACTATGCCAAAGCGGCTGGTTATACCACGGGTACCGCGAATACCGCATCCGGTGCGCCCGGCAGCGCGCAGGTTACTCTTGGAGCGCCTGCCGCCGCCACGGGGCTTTTCAGCGGTGGTGCCGCTGCCTCGATCACCGGCGCTAACGGCGGCACCGCTTCGGTTACGGCCGCGGCGGCCGGTACCTCAGCGGCCACGCTGGCGGCACAGGTTAACGCTGTTTCGTCCACAACCGGCGTTGCAGCACAGGCGAGCACATCTGTAACGCTCTCCCTGAACTTCGGCGCGACCACTCCGGGGATGAGCTTTAATTTGCAGTCCGATACGGGGTCGGGCACAGGTCTTCTTGGTTCCGCGCAGTCGATCAATGCCGCCAGCGCGAACCAGCTTGTTTCGCAGATCAACGGCAAGAGCAACACCAGCGGCATTGTCGCCTCGCTCAACAGCAGCGGTGGGAAGCTAACCCTTACCCAGACGGCTGGTCAGAATATTGACATCACTAGCTTCACCGGAAGCGGAAGTCTTAAGACACAAAGTGGAGCGCCTGCTGCAATTAAGTCCACGGCGGGCAGCGCTGTGATTCAGGGGCAGATGCAGCTCCAATCCTCGGGTGCTTTCTCGGTTACCAATGGCGCGAATATCGGCGTGGCCAATTCCTCGACCCTGGCCAGCCTGTCTGACATCAATGTCAGCAACACGGCTGGGGCAAGCCAGGCCATCAATGTGGTGAAGTACGCGCTGGCGGCCCTGAACAACCAGGGTGGCAACCTCGGCGCGGTGCAGCAGAGCCTTACGGCCAACATCAACAACATGAACACCACCAGCCAGAACCTCACCACGGCTCTGGGCGTGGTGCAGGACGCCAACATCCCGCAGGTCAGCAACCGGCTGACGCAGTCGCAGATCCAGGCGCAGGCCGGCGTTGCCGCGCTGAAATCCTCGACCCAGCTGCAGCAGAGCTACCTCTCGCTGCTGCCGTAACCACAAACGCAGAGCCGGGGCAAAACCACCCCGGCTCGGGCTTTTCTTTCTCTAGCAGGTGATTCATGACCTCTGTCGGTGCGCTCAGCTCATCAGCGATTTCATCTCAAATCAGTACGTATGAAGCCAAGCTGCAGGCGCCGATCACCCAACTAAAATCCCAAATCACGGCCGACAAGGCCGATATTTCCGCCTGGGGCAAGATTAGCGGGTCCATGTCCTCGCTTTCCAAGGCGCTGTCCAACATCAAGGACGTTGCCTCGATCAATAGTAAAACGGCCACGACCACAGCAAATACCGTGGCCACCGTTACGGCCAGCAATTCGGCTGCGTCGGGTACATATAATCTGACGAACGTCACCCTCGCCAAGCCACAGGAAATCTATTCATCGCTGCTTGGCTCGGGTAATTCAACGCTCTCTGGCGGCAATGGCTCGCTCGTATTCACGCTGCAAGGCGGCAAGAGCGAGACTGTCTCCATCGGTTCCGGAAGCCTGACGCTGAACGATGTCGCAGCCTCGATCAACAAGCAGGATGGCGGCGTGCAGGCGAGTGTCATCGGCACTTCAGCGGGTGCGCGGCTGGTGCTGCAAAGCAGTGGCACCGGCAGCTCCACGGCTTTTACGGTTTCAGGCACCGGAGCGCTGGCGCAGTTCGATTTCAACCCTAGTTCCAGCAGCGCCAATAGCGGCGAAACCCTGGCGCAGGCGGCGACTGACGCCTCACTCACCCTCAATGGCGTACCGATCATCAGCCCTACCAACACGCTGGGCAGCGCCGTTGCCGGTGTCACCATCTCCCTCGCCGGTTCCGGCAGCGCCTCGCTCTCCGTCATCTCCTCGCCCACCAATCTTTCCAGCGCCGTGCAGGGCGTTGCCACAGGCCTTAACGCGGCGATCTCCGCCATCGCCGCCGAGACGAAATACGTTCCGGCGAGTTCCGCCTCCAGCTCATCCAGCAACGCCTCCGCAACGGCTGGTCCGCTGTTGGGCAATTTCTCGGCCACGGAGCTGAAGAACGAGCTGATGACATCGGTGAGCGGGCTGGTGGCCAGCGGGGTGAGCGCTGGCGCGGTGGGCTTGTCCATCAACAGTTCCGGCGCTGTCAGCTTCAACGCGACGAGCTTTGCCAGCGAGTACGCCACGAACCCGACGGCGGTGCAGAATCTGGTCGCAAATTTGTACAAGACGCTGAACAAAATCACCACCGGGGCGATCGGCGGGTCCGGCAGCGCGACCTCCAGCGCCGGCACGACAACGAAGAATACCGGCTTCATCGGCCAGCAGACGGCGTCGCTGAACGCGGTGATCACCTCCATCAATACCCAGATCACGCAGATGACCAAGCAGGACGCGGCGGCGCTGGAAATTCTCCGAATGGAGTACACGCTGGCTGAAACCAAGGCCAGTTCGGCCTCCATCACGCAGACCTATCTCAGCATCTTCACAGGTTCGTCCTCCACGAGTGGCGGCTAACCGGGACCAAGACCATGGAAATGATTAACGAATACCGGGCGGCGATGTTCGACGGCCAAGCCGATGTCAACTGGTTGCACCAGGGCTGGCGTGGGCTGCGCCTGTATGGCCGCAGGGCCAAGGCTGCCATTGAGGCCGGAGACATGGCCGCCAAAGCCGCGATGCTCGCTCGTGCGGATGAGTTGTTAAACCTGATGAGCGGGATTTTGGACACCGGCGATGGCAGCACGCTCGGTCCGGCGCTCATGATCATCTACTCCGCCTTGCGCTTTACGTTGCTGCGGGCCAATACGGAGAACAGCAAATCAGCGCTTGATGACTTCGAGGCGGCGCTGGCGATTCTGGACCGTGATATGGCAAAACTGTCTGAAGGTGCGCTAGCGGCATGACGAACACCATTTCCTCGTTTCCGACAGTGCCTTCAGCCGAAATCATGAGTGGGACAGTGACCAGAACCGCTAATGCCAAGCCAAGCGCTGACGCGGCGGGCGCGGCACAGACCGAGGCCGTGACTCTGAGCGATGCGGCGCAGACCAGCACCCAGTTGGTCTCCTCGGCCCAGCAGTCAGACGGGATGGACCACGCGGCGGTGGCACGCATCCGCAGCGCGCTGGCCGCTGGCAATTACAACGTGGCGCCGGAGGATCTGGCCCAGGCAATGGTCACCGTATTGAAAGCGACGAGCAAATGAGCATTGCCGGCGAATTCCGCCCCCTGGAGATCAAGCTGGAGGCCCAGCCGGTTTCCGACATACTGGCCCGTGGCCTGGAGCTGGTGGAGGATCTTGGCTGCAAGCTGCATCGCCTCGATGACTTGATGCTCACCGGTAAGCCGAATGAAATTTCGGACGCCGCTGCCGCTGTGGAGTGGGCACTGAGGGGCGCCTCTCCCACTTTCGCGGAAATTGCCGAAACCATGGGCAGGCTCGGAGCCTCCAATTTGATGACCGCGGCGGAACAGTTGCGGAAGATCCAGGAAGAGGACGCCGCCGGGCTGGCCGAGGCCCTGCGCGGTGCGTTGGCTCGTTTTGCCAAGCGGTCCTTCAGCGCCAACCGGCGGGCCCAGCAATTCAACAGGGGGCTGAGCGCGGCGCTCCAATCGCTTCAGGCGCTCGGCATGCAAGAGAGCGGAAGGCTAATCGCTGAAGCCTGACGTAAATTTGTTGCGCTGCACAAAACCCTTTCGGGGCCGGTAAATAACCCAGAAACGTAGAGAGGCATTGCCTTGTGCCTCAGGTTTGTCATATTGACGGATCGCGGCTGATGGCAGAGTTTGCCGACGCCACGTCACGGCATAAATAAAGTACAAGCCTGAAGGGTAAAAAATGACTGCAATCACCCGGAGCGGACACCGCCTCCAGCGGGATAGTCTCGGCCTGTCTCAAATCGTGGCCGCCACGCTGGCTAATATTGCGCCGGCTATGAGCTTCTTCTTCGGCTTCGGCCTCATCGTCTCCGGTGCGGGCGTTGGCGCGCCGCTCACCATCCTGATGGCGATGGTGGTTGTGCTCTTCCTTACAAATACGCTGGCGGAATTTTCCAAGTACCGCCCCAGCACCGGTTCCTTCGTGACCTTCATCGGTATGGGCTTCGGGCCTTCTGCAGGTGCCGCCGCGTCTCTCTTCGTCGTCACCGGCTATTGCATTGCCGCATCCGCTGTCGTGGTGATTTCGGGCGGCTGGGCCGCGAGCACGCTTCAACTGTTCCTGGGCATTAATATCCCCTGGCAGGTTATGAGCGTTGCCGTCACTATTATTGTCGGTGTCCTGGTGTCGCGTGGGATCAGCCTCTCCACCACCTGGGCGGCGGTCTTCTTTTATTTTGAGTTGGCCCTGCTGCTCATCGGCGCCGTGATCATGCTCGTGGTCAACCACGCCTCTATCTCCGCCGCGCCGCTGCTGATGTCCAGCGTCACGGGCGGCTGGAAGGGCATTGGCCTTGGCTTCCCCCTCGCCATCTACCTCTTCATCGGCTGGGAGAACTCGGCGATGCTGGCTGAGGAAACCACCAACCCCCGCCGCAACGTGCCGCGCGCGCTGATCATCGGCACGCTCTCCATCGGCATTCTCTACATGTTCCTGGCCTTTGCCACGGAGACGGCGTTCCACAACGACCTGCAGGCGATCACCGCGTCCTCCATTCCCTTCGTTGACGCATTCAAGGTCTCTGCTGCCGCGCTGCTGATTATCGCCTATCTCGCCGGTGTCACCAGCATCTTCTCCTCGCTCATCGGTCTGACCAATGCGCAGGCGCGCATCCTGTTCAGTTCCTCGCGCGAGGGTCTGTTGCCGCCGTTCTTTGGCAAGATCCACCCGCGGCATAATACCCCGCACGCCGCGATGTGGGTTTACATCCTGGCCGCTCTCGCGATCGTGCTGGTGTTCGGCTATATCTACAATATCGATCCGGTGACGCTGTTCGGTGACACGGGCACCCTCGGCACGATCCCGGTCGTGGTGACCTATCTCCTCACCAACCTCGCACTGCCGATCTACATGTACCGCTATCACCGGGAAGATTTCAGCCTCCTGAGGCACCTTATCGTCCCGCTGGTGGGCACGGGCCTGATGCTGTTCCCGCTCTGGGGCTTGGTGCAGCCGGGTCAGCCTTATCCGTTCAGCCTGTACCCGAAGCTGGTTGTCGGCCTGTTCGTGCTGTCCCTGGTTTACGGCGCCATCCTCGCCAAGCGTAACCCGGAACTGGTGCAGCGCATCGGCTCCTACGTCGCCGACGAGGAATACTAACCAAAAGCTCAAGGGCGGCACTCCGGTGCCGCCCTTGGTGTTTCAAGGCAGCATCCGCTCCTTTACCCGCCCCCCGGCCTGGATGTGCTTTTCCAGCACCTCATCCACGGCTTCAAAGGAATCCAGCTTGTACCAGACCCCCTCCGGGTACAGCACCGCACAGGGGCCCAACTCGCACCGGTCCAGGCATCCCGCCTGATTGATGCGCACTCCCTCGATCCCCAGTTCCTTCACCCGCACCTTCATGTAGTCGCGGATTTTCTCGCTGCCCTTGCTGGCGCAGCATCCGCGCGGATGCCCCTCCGGCCGCCGGTTGCCACACACGAATACGTGGGTGGAAAAATAAAGCGCCGGATCGTCGTCGAGCCGCTTACCCAAACCTGTTGCTCCTTGCCTTTCGCACCTATCTAAGCCGCAAACTGGGGAGCAGGCAAAATGCGGAACATGCTGGGTGAGGCCTCCTCGCCCTATTTGCAGCAGCACAAGGATAATCCGGTCCATTGGCAAGTCTGGTCGCCGGAGACGCTGGCGTTGGCCACCGATCTCAACCGTCCGATCCTGCTGTCCATCGGCTACGCCACGTGCCACTGGTGCCATGTCATGGCGCATGAAAGCTTCGAGGACCGGCAAACGGCGGAGCTGATGAACCGCCACTTCATCAACATCAAGCTGGACCGCGAGGAGCGCCCGGACCTCGACCAGATCTTCATGTCCGCGCTGAACGCCATGGGCGAGCAGGGCGGTTGGCCGCTGACCATGATGCTTACCCCGCAGGGCGAGCCTTTCTGGGGGGGGACCTATTTCCCTCCAGAGCCGCGCTTTGGCCGGCCCAGCTTCCATCAGGTCCTCACGGCCCTGGCCAATGCGTGGGAGACTGACCGTGTGCGCATTGGCAATTCCGTCGCCGCCTTGCAGAGCGTCCTCGCGGCGCAATCGGCGCCCCGCCCCGGAGACCCGCCCGGTCCGGCGGCACTGGATGCCACCCGCAACGCCTATCTAAGCGCCATGGACTGGCGGCTTGGCGGCATTGGTCAGGCGCCGAAATTCCCCAACACCCCCATCTTCCGCTTCCTCTGGCAGGAGAGTTTCCGCAC
>DATIWS010000070.1:0-5810 GCA_035519275.1 Acidocella sp.
CCGTGGTGGCGTTTGGCGGTTATCCTTCCGTGCCGCCGGTGCTGGCGGCGGCGACGATGTTCATGGGCAAGCCGCGCGTGATTCTGCACGAGCAGAACGCGGTGCTGGGCCGGGCGAACAAACTGCTCTCACGCGTTGCCAGTGTGCTGGCGCTGAACTTCGCCAATACCAAGCTGGTGCCGCGCGGCACGAAGACCCGCGTGCTGGGCAACCCGGTGCGCCAGCCCATCGTGGCACTGTACGGCGAGGGCTACACCGCGCCGGAAGAGCGGATCGAGTTGTTGGTGCTGGGTGGTTCCCTTGGTGCGAAGGTGTTCGGCACGCTGGTCCCCGAGGCGCTGGCGCGGCTGCCCGAGGCGCTGCGCCACCGGCTGCATGTGACGCAGCAATGCCGGGTCGAGGAGATCGAGACCGCACGGCAGGTGTTCAAGCTGGCGGGTATCTCTGCCGAGCTGTCGCCGTTCTTTACCGATGTCGCCTCGCTGCTGTCCAAGGCGCATCTGGTTATTGCGCGCGCGGGCGCTTCCACCGTGGCGGAAATCGCCGTGGCGGGGCGGCCGGCGATCTTCATTCCGCTGCCCACGGCGATCGATGACCACCAGCGCGCCAATGCCGATGCGCTGGCCGCTGCCGGTGGGGCGTGGCGGCTGGATCAGTCCGGGCTGACTCCCGAAATATTGGCTGAAAAGATTGAGACTTTGTTGATGGATGTTGATTCTCTGACGAATGCCGCCGTGTTGTGCGCGCAGGCTGGGCGTGTGGATGCCGCGGCAAAGCTGGCTGACCTCGTACAACAGGGAGCCGTGGCATGAGGGCGCTGCCGCTTTCCATCGGGCCGCTGCATTTCGTCGGCATTGGCGGCATCGGCATGTCCGGCATCGCCGAGGTGCTGCACGAGCTGGGCTATCAGGTGCAGGGCTCGGATATCGCCGAGAACGCCAATGTGGCGCGCCTGCGCAAGGCGGGGATTTCCGTCGCCATCGGGCATGACGCGAAAAACCTGGGTGCCGCGCAGGTGGTGGTGATCTCCACCGCTGTGCCGAAGGACAACCCCGAAGTGCTGGCGGCGCGGCGCAAGCTGATCCCCGTGGTGCGGCGCGCGGAAATGCTGGCCGAGCTGATGCGGCTGAAATGGGCCGTGGCCATTGGCGGCACGCACGGCAAGACCACCACGACCTCGCTTGTGGCGGCGGTGCTGGAAGGTGCTGGGTTCGACCCGACCGTTATCAATGGCGGCATCATCAACGCCTATGGCTCCAACACGCGCCTGGGCAAGGGCGATTGGATGGTGGTGGAAGCTGATGAGTCCGACGGCAGCTTCCTGCGCCTGCCGGCGGTCATCTCTATCGTCACCAACATGGACCCGGAACATCTGGACCATTGGCATACCAAGGAGGCGATGGAAGCCGCGTACCGGCAATTCGTCTCCAACATTCCGTTCTACGGCTTCGCGGTGCTGTGCATCGACCATCCGGCGGTGCAGCAGATGATCCCGTCGCTCTCGGATCATCGCGTCGTCACCTACGGGTTTTCGCCGCAGGCGGATGTGCGCGCCGAGCGCATCATCTCCTCCAAGGATGGTGCCAGCTTCGAGGTGCGCATCTCCGATCGCATCTCCGGCCGGGCGCGCCGCATGGGGCCATTCAAGCTGCCGATGCTGGGCAACCACAATGTGCAGAACGCGCTGGCGGCGATCACCGTGGCGACGGAGATGGAGATCGACGAGGCGCAGATCAAGGCGGCGCTGGCCAATTTCGCTGGCGTGAAGCGGCGCTTCACCAAGACCGGCGAGACGGGCGGGATTACCGTGATCGACGATTACGGGCATCACCCGGTGGAAATCGCGGCCGTGCTGAGGGCGGCGCGGCAGGCAGGCGCGCGGGATGTGATCGCGGTGGTGCAGCCGCACCGCTACACGCGGCTGCAATCGCTGTTCGAGGAATTCTGCACCTGCATGAACGATGCGGGCACCGTGATCGTGGCCGATGTGTACCCGGCGGGCGAACAGCCGATCGAGGGCGTGGACAAGGAGGCGCTGGTCGAGGGCCTGCGCGCGCGCGGGCACCGGCAGGTGGTGGCGCTGTCCGACCCGTCGCATCTGGCCGAGATGGTGCATGCCATCGCCCGGCATGGCGACTACGTGGTGTGCCTGGGCGCCGGAAACATTACGCAATGGGCGGCGGCCCTGCCGGCGCAGCTGGCGGAGATGCAGAACGCGGCGCGTGCCGCTGGGGTACGCCGATGATGGCGGTGATTCCCGCCACGCGCGGCCGTCTGGCCGAGCACGCGCCTCTGGCGCCGATGACGTGGTTCCGCGTAGGCGGGCCGGCGGAGTTTTTGCTGCGCCCGGCGGATGTGGAAGATCTCTGTGCCTTCCTGAAGGAATTGCCGCTGGAGATGCCGGTGACGGTGATAGGTGCTGCCTCCAACCTGATCGTGCGCGATGGCGGCATCAACGGCGTCGTCATCAAGCTGGCGCGCGGTTTTGGCGATGTGGTGGTGGAGGACGGCGCCATTACCGCCGGGGCGGCGGCGCTGGATGTCACGGTGTCGGAACATGCGGCCGAGGCCGGGCTGACCGGGCTGGAATTCCTCTCGGGGATTCCCGGCACGATCGGCGGCGCGGTGGCAATGAACGCGGGCGCCTATGGCGGTGAAATCGCGCATGTGCTGGACTGGGCCGAGATCGTCACCCGCGCGGGCGAGCTGATCCGCGTGAAGGCGGAAGATCTTGGTCTCTCCTACCGCCATGCCAATCTGCCGTCTGATTCCGTGGTGGTGCGCGCGCGGCTTCGGGCCCGCGTCGGTGAGCCGGCGCTGATCGCGGCGAAGATGGCGGAGATCAAGGTCAGGCGCGAAGCAAGCCAGCCGGTGCGTGCGCGCACGGGCGGATCGACCTTCGCCAACCCGGAAGGGCAGAAGGCGTGGGAGCTGATCGACGCCGCGGGCTGCCGGGGGCTGGCCAAGGGGCAGGCCCAGGTTTCGGAATTGCACTGCAATTTCTTGCTGAATCTGGGCGATGCCACGGCGGCCGAGCTGGAAGGCCTGGGTGAAGAGGTGAGGCGGCGCGTGCAGGAGAATTCCGGCGTGGCGCTGCGTTGGGAAATCAAACGGATTGGAGTGCCGGCATGACGCATGTGGCTGTTCTTCTTGGTGGCATGTCGTCGGAGAGCGAGGTCTCCCGCCGCTCCGGCGCGCAGGTGATCGCGGCGCTGGAAAAGGCCGGGTTCGAGGTGACGCCGGTCGAGGTGACGGAGGATCTGGGCACGCTGCTCAAGGCGCTCACCCCGCGCCCCGATGTGGTGTTCAACGCGCTGCACGGGCCCTTCGGCGAGGATGGCACGATCCAGGGTGTGCTGGACTATATCGGCATTCCCTACACCCATTCCGGCATGCGCGCCTCGGCGCTGGCCATGGACAAGGCCGCCGCCAAGACGGTGTTCGCCGCCGCCGGGCTGCCGGTGGCGCCGCACCGGATCATCGACATCGCGGAGCTGGCCGACCATGACCCGCTGCCGCCGCCTTATGTGGTGAAGCCGGTGAATGAGGGCTCGTCGGTCGGTGTGTCCATCGTCAAGGCAGGGGACAACAACCGCGCCGAGATCGTGGCCAACTGGCATTACGGCCCGGCCATGGTGGAGCAGTATATTCCTGGGCGGGAGCTGACCGTCGGTGTGCTGGAGGACCATGCCCTGGCGGTGACCGAAATCCTGCCCACGGAAAAATTCTACGACTATCACGCCAAGTATGCTGCCGGCGGCTCGCGACATGTGGTTCCAGCGGAAATCCCCGAGGCTGTGGCCAAGCATGCGATGGATATTGCGCTGGCGGCGCACCGGGCGCTGGGGTGCCGTGGCGCCTCGCGCGCGGATCTGCGCTACGACGACGATACCGGCCGGCTCGTGCTGCTGGAGGTGAACACCCAGCCGGGCCTGACGCCGACCTCCCTGCTGCCGGAACAGGCGGCCTATACCGGCATGGATTTTCCCACGCTCTGCACCTGGATGGTTGAGAGGGCGGCATGCCGCGTGTAGCCACGCCGCCACCGATCGATATTTCCGCGCCGTCGCGGCTGGACCTGTCTGCGCAGCGTCCGCGTACGTCACGCGCGCGCAAGCCGCCACCGCCGCAGGACCGGCTGACGCAGCGCAAACTGTTTTTCCGCCGCGTCAAGCGCAGCCTGAAGCCCGGGCTGTGGTTCCTCGTTATCGCTTCCGTGTTCATCGTCGGGTTCGAGCTGGTGCGCAGCCTGCCTTCCGCCGCGCCCGCGCCGAAGGCCGCGGAGACCGCCGCCGTTGTTGCCACGCCGTCCTCCTCGCCGCTGTCGGATTTCGCCGCCGCTCTCGGCCTGCGCGTTACCAGCGTGCAGATTAAAGGCGCCGACGCCACAGATACTGACTTGCTGCAACAGGCGATCGGGGTGAAGCCGGGTGACGCGACGTTGGGGTTCTCGTTGCAGGCGATCCGTGACCAGGTGGAGCAGCTGGGGCCGGTGCAGAGCGCGGTTGTCTCGCGCGAGCTGCCGGGCACGCTGGTGGTGACCGTGATCGAGCGCAACGCCTACGCGATCTGGCAAACCGTGCGCAACGGGCAGACGAAATTCGTGCTCATCGACAAGCAGGGAAACATCATCGCCGACCAGGACGCGGCCGAGGCGAAGCGCCGCGAACCCTCGCTGCTGCTGCTCTCGGGCGAGGATGCGCCGGCTAATGCCACCACGCTCGTCACCGAGTTGCAGGCAGTGCCCGCCGTGCTCTCGCACGTAGCGGCGGCGCAGCACGTGGATGGGTTGCGTTGGAACCTCATCCTCAAGAACCGGACGGTGGTGAAGCTGCCTACCGAGAACGAGGATGCCGCCATCGGCCAGCTCGCCGCGCTGCAGGCCAGCCTGCAACTGCTCGACCGGCCGGTGGAGGTGATTGATCTGCGCCAGGCGGGGCGGCTGGTCGTGAAGCCTTATCCGGCGCCCGCACCGCCGGCGAAACAGGGAGCGACGCAGAAACAAGCGACGCAGAAGCATGAGTAACATGACACGCCGCCCGCCTGCTCTTGAGACGCCATCGAAGCCGCCAGCCGATGACGTGCCGCGCGCACGCCGGGTGCGCTCCGGTCCGTTTGGCGTGCTCGATATTGGCTCGACAAAGATCGCCTGCCTGATCGGCCGTGCGGAATCGGATGGGCGGCTGCGTTCGCTCGGGTTTGGCTGGCAGAAAAGCCATGGCATCAAGTCCGGCGGCATCGTGGACCTGGACGCGGCGGAGCGGGCGATCCGCGCCGCCGTGGGCACGGCGGAGGAGTTGGCGGACACGCGGCTCAAATCCGTCTATGTGAACCTCTCCTGCGGCCAGCCGGAGTCGCGGCTGTTCAACGTGCAATGGCCGGTGGATGGCCGGGCGGTGACCGCCGATGACATCCGCCGCGTGGTGCGCGAGGCGCGCGCCCGCGCCGCCGCAGACGGACGGGCGACGATCCATGCGCTGCCGCTGAGCTTCTCCACCGACGAGACGCTCGGCATCACAGATCCGCGCGGGTTGTTCTGCAACACGCTGACGGCGCAGCTGCATGTCATCGACTCGGGCAGCACGGCGTTGCGCACGCTGTCCGCCTGCCTCTCTCGCTGTGAGCTGGATATCGCGGCGCTGATCTCCGCGCCGCTGGCCTCGGGCTTGGCCACGCTGGTGGGCGATGAGCGCGAGCTTGGCACCACGGTGATCGACATGGGCGGCGGCACCACCACCATGGCGGTGTTCTCCGAAGGCCAGGTGCTGCACACGGCGCAGATCCCGGTGGGCGGCAACCACGTGACCACT
>DATIWS010000071.1:0-11520 GCA_035519275.1 Acidocella sp.
TGCGGCATGCGCTGGACGCCACTGGACGCCGCCGGGCTCTACGTGCCGGGGGGCAAGGCCTCCTACCCGTCCTCGGTGCTGATGAACGCGATCCCCGCCCGGGTGGCTGGGGTGCGGCGCTTGGCCATGTGCGTGCCAGCACCTGATGGCGAGTTGAACCCGCTGGTGCTGGCCGCGGCCTATATCGCCGGGGTAAAGGAAATCTACCGCATCGGCGGCGCCCAGGCCGTTGCCGCCATGGCCTATGGCACGGCGACCATCCGCCCGGTGGACCGCATCGTCGGCCCCGGCAACGCCTATGTGGCGGAAGCCAAGCGCCAAGTGTACGGCCAGGTCGGCATCGACTCGATTGCCGGCCCGTCCGAAGTGCTGATCCTCGCCGATGAAAACAACAACCCAGAGCATATCGCCATCGACCTGCTGGCCCAGGCCGAGCATGACGAGGATGCGCAGTCCATCCTCATCACCGATAGCGGCACCCTCGCCTCCGCCGTGGCGGGCGCCGTGGATGCCATCCTGCCCACCCTCCCCCGCGCCGGAATCGCCCGGGAGAGCTGGGTGCGCAACGGCGCCATCATCCTGGTGCGCAACTGGGACGAGGCAGTGGACCTCGCCAACCACATCGCACCCGAGCACCTGCAGCTGATGCTGGCCGAGCCGGACAAGGTGTTCAACCAGATCCGCCATGCCGGGGCGATCTTCCTCGGGCGCAGCACGCCGGAGGCGATTGGCGACTATGTGGCCGGGCCGAACCACGTTCTGCCCACCTCGGGCACGGCGCGCTTTGCCTCGGGCCTCTCGGTGTATGACTTCATGAAGCGCACCACCTATCTGTCCGTGCCACCGCGCGCGCTGGAGGCCATCGGCCCCGCCGCCGTGGCCCTGGCCGAGGCCGAAGGGCTGACCGCGCATGCCCGCTCTGTGTCGGTCAGGCTGGCCAAACCTTGACCGCAACAAAAACCCGGCCCATGTGAGCGCCAGGTTTCCAATTATCCCCAGAGGTGTTTTTGTCTAAAGAAGATATGATCGAATTCAGCGGCATGGTGACGGAGTTGCTGCCCAACGCAATGTTCCGCGTGAAGCTCGACAATGACCACGTCATTCTCGCCCATACCAGCGGAAAGATGCGCAAGAACCGCATCCGCGTCCTGGCCGGGGACCGCGTGAGCGTCGAGATGACCCCCTACGACCTGACCAAGGGCCGGATCACATTCCGCTTCAAGTGATTCTGGCGTCGGCCAGCCCGCGGCGGCTGGAATTGCTGCGGCAGATCGGCATTGCGCCGGACAGGATTTTCGCTCCCGAGATTGACGAGACGCCCGAGCCCGGGGAGTTGCCGCGCGCCTATGCGGCACGGATGGCGCTCGCCAAGCTCTCCGCCCAGGATGGATACGTGATTGCCGCCGACACGGTGGTGGCGGCCGGGCGGCGGATTCTGCACAAAACCGCATCCCGCGCCGAGGCAGAGGTGTATCTACGCCTGCTCTCCGGGCGGCGGCACAAGGTATTCACCGGGGTTGCCGTGCGCGCGCCGGATGGCCGGGTGGCGAGCCGCGTGGTGGCCTCCGTGGTCGGCTTCGCCCGGCTGGATGAGTCGCAGCTGCACGAATATCTCGACAGCGGCGAATGGGACGGCAAGGCCGGGGGCTATGCCATACAGGGCCGCGCCGCCACCTTCATCGATTTCATCGCTGGCTCGTATTCCGCCGTGGTCGGCCTGCCCTTGCACGAGACCGCCGCGCTGTTGCGGGGCTTGGGCTGGCGGCGGGAATGATCGCGGTCTCCCGCCGTGGAGACCTCGTGCGCATTGCCCTGCTGCGCCGGGATGTCCTGGCCGAATACTGGCTGTGGAACCTAGCTGCACCCGATGGCGTGGGCGACATCTACACCGGGCGGGTGGAGGCGGTGATGCCCGCCCTCGCCGGATGCTTTCTCGCTTTGGGCGATGCCTCGGGGTTCCTGCCGGACAGCGCCGGGGGCAAGGGGCTCTCCATCGGCACCTATGTGGCGGTGCGCGTCACCCGCGCCGCACAGGGCGACAAGGGCCCGCGCCTGGAGGTGGTGAAACAGCCCTATGGCGACACCCCCGGCCTGCTCCGCCGTGGCCCCGGCCCGCTGCTGGAACTGGCGGCGCGGTTGCCTGACGAGGAGATCGTGCTCGACGATTACGCGCTGATGGCCGAGCTGCGCCCGGCCCTGGAAGGGCGGATGCGCCACGATGCCAAGGCGTTCGACACCGTGCTGGAGGATGAGGTGGCCGTGCTGGCCGAGCCCACCGCCGCCCTGCCCCATGGCGCGGTGATGCACATCTCCCCCGCCAAGGCGGCGACGCTGATCGATATCGACGCCGCGGCGGCCAGCAGCATGAGCCCGCTGGCGCTGAACATTGCGATCATCCCCGAGATCTGCCGGCAGATAACCCTGCGCAACCTCTCGGGCGGAATACTCATAGACTTCGCCGGGCTGAAGGCGGCGCAGCGGCAAAAGCTGGCCGAGCCGCTACGCGCGGCGCTGGCCGCCGATGCCCTGCGCCCCAGCCTGCTCGGCTTTTCCCATCTCGGTTTCGCCGAGATCAACCGGCGGCGCATCCGCCCGCCCTTGCATGAGCTGTTGCCACAATGAAATGCCCGATCTGCGGCAAGCCCGCCTCGCCCGAACACAAGCCGTTCTGCTCCAAGCGCTGCGCCGATATCGACCTCGGCCGCTGGCTGACTGATAGCTACAAGATCCCGCAACAACCGGGCGAGGACGAGGACGAAGACGGCGAGCCGGAAAAACCGGCGTCCCATTAACGCCGTAATGCCGGAGCGCGCTGGCTCAGGAATACCGAGAGCAGGATCAGAACACCGCCGAGGAACTCCAACGCCGTGAGCGGCTCGCTCAGCACTACGACACCACCTGCGGCGGCAAACACGGGCAGAAGGTAGAGGAACCAGCCCGAGGCCTCGGGCCCCAGCTCCGCCGAGCCCTTGGTCCATGCCGCCATGGCGAAGACCGACGGCCCGATAGCCAGCGCCAGGGCGATCTCCCAGCGTGGCCGATCCATCATCGCCAGCATGTGCCCCATGCCGGGCGCCCCCGCCAGGAGCATCGGCAGCGTGCCGAAAGCCACCGTCACCGCGCTTACCTGCAGGGCACTGCGCGCCACGAGCAGCGGCGGGATGAGCACGCAGTAGCAGGACCAGTTGAAGGCGGCGAACAAGACCAGGGCGATGCCCTTGGCATCCCCTTCCGCCGGTCCGGCGCTGGTGGCCAGCAGCACGATGCCGGTAAAGCCGATAACGGCGGCGAGGAACGTCCACACCCCCGGCACGCGGCGGTTGCGCAGGCTGACCAGCAGCACGATGATCAGCGGCTCCGTCGCGTTGATCAGCCCCACCATGCCGGCGGAGACGGTGCGATTGCCCAGGGAATTGGGCAGATTATAGCCCATCACCCCAAGCACGCCGCAGAACGCGCCCAGCAGCAAATCCCGCCGGGACCAGCTCCGCAGCGCCCGCACCAGCCAGGGGAGAAAGCAGATCGAGGCCAGGCCGTAGCGCAGCGCGGCAAAAGGCGCCCCCGGCAGCCCGACATGGTTATCGCCCACCAGATAGCGCACGCCGACCGGCGCTACGCCCCACAGCATCACGGCGAAGAATGTCAGCACGATGGCTTGCAAACGCGGGGACATCTGGGGCGCTTCCGTAAAGGCAAATCTCAGGATCAAAAAAGGGGTCCGGCAAGGACCCCTTTTGCAGCTGGGCTCGGGGGCAAGCGCCCCCGGCCATCACCCCATGTTGGACAGATCCTCGCTCAGCGCGATCACGCCAGGGAGGACCTTGCCTTCCATCCACTCCAGGAACGCGCCGCCCGCGGTGGAGAGATAGGTCATGTGCTCGTGGTAACCAGCGAGCTTCAGCGCGGAGACGGTATCGCCACCGCCGCCGACCGAGATGATCTTGCCTTCCTTGGTGGCCAGCGCGATGGCTTCAGCCAGCACGTTGGTCGCGGCGTCGAACGGCTTGGTCTCGAACGCACCCAGCGGGCCGTTCCAGATGATCGTCTTGATCTCCGGAAGGCGGTGGATGAAGCCGGCGACAGTGGCGGGGCCAACGTCCAGCGCCATCGCGGTGTGTGGAATGGCATCGACCTTCACCACCTGCGTTGGGGCATTGGCCTCGAACTTCTCGGCCACCACCACGTCCCGCGGCAGGATGATCTCGCAGCCCTTCACCGCGGCGAGCTTCATGATGTCGCGCGCGGTGTCGTGCAGATCCGGCTCCTGCAGGGAGCGGCCGACATCATGCCCTTCGGCGGCGAGGAAGGTGTTGGCCATGGCGCCGCCAATGACCAGGATATCCACCTTGGGGACCAGGTTGGTGA
This sequence comes from Acidocella sp., assembly GCA_035519275.1. GTDB lineage: Bacteria > Pseudomonadota > Alphaproteobacteria > Acetobacterales > Acetobacteraceae > Acidocella. Next base: position 4,366 of record DATIWS010000071.1, read on the forward strand.
GCAGCTCGAGCTTGGTGGAGACCTTGGAACCGGCGACGATGGCCGCCACCGGACGGGCCGGGTGGCCCAGCGCCTTTTCCAGCGCTTGCAGCTCGGCCTGCATCAGCCGCCCGGCAAAGGCGGGCAGGTGGATGGCCACGCCCGTGACGCTGGCATGGGCGCGGTGCGAGGCGGAAAAGGCATCGTTGACGTAGATATCGCCGAGCTTGGCAAGTGCTGCGGCGAATTCGGGGTCGTTCTCCTCCTCGCCGGGGTGGAAACGGGTGTTTTCCAGCACCAGAATATCGCCATTATGCATCTTGGCGACAGCCGCCTCGGCTACCGGGCCGACGCAGTCATCGGCAAAGGCGACCGGCTTGCCCAGCACCACGGAGAGCGCCTCGGCGATGGGGCGGAGCGACATGGATTCCACGCGCTTGCCCTTCGGGCGGTCAAAATGCGAGAGCACAATGACCTTCGCACCCTTTTCCGCCAGCTCACGAATGGTGGGAACCAGCCGTTCCAGGCGGGTAAGGTCGGTAACCTTGCCCTCATGCACCGGCACGTTGAGATCGGCACGGAGCAGCACACGCAGCCCCGTGACGTTCACATGATCGAGTGTCTTGTTCATAGCGCACCAAAATAGGCTGCGGTGTCGGACATGCGGTTGGAGAAGCCCCACTCATTGTCGTACCAGGAGAGCACGCGGGTGAGAGCGCCATCCACCACGGTGGTCTGCGGCGCGTCGAAGGTCGAGGAAGCCGGGCAGTGGTTGAAGTCCTGGCTCACCAGCTTGTCGGTGGAATAGCCGAGGATGCCCTTCAGCTCGCCCTCGGAGGCCTTCTTCATCGCCTCGTTGATCTCGGCGGCGGTCGGCTGCTTCTTCAGCACCACGTCGAGCGAGATGAGCGAGACGTTCGGGGTGGGAACGCGGATGGCGGTGCCGTCCAGCTTGCCCTTCAACTCCGGCAGCACCAGGCCGACGGCCTTGGCGGCGCCGGTGGAGGTCGGGATCATGGAGAGGGCGGCGGCGCGGGCGCGGTGCAGGTCCTTGTGCAGGGTGTCCACGGTCTTCTGGTCGCCGGTATAGGAGTGGATCGTCACCATATAGCCGCGCTCGATGCCGAAATTCTCGTGCAGCACCTTGGCCACCGGGGCCAGGCAGTTGGTGGTGCAGGACGCGTTGGAGATGATCTCCATGTCCTTGGTCAGCGTCTTGTGGTTGACGCCGAACACGATGGTAGCATCCACGCCGTCAGCCGGGGCGGAGATCACCACCTTGCGCGCACCCGCGGCGAGCAGGGCGGCGGCGGCCTCGCGCTTGGTGAACAGGCCGGTGCACTCCATCGCCACGTCCACGCCCTGCAGGGGGACCTTGGCCGGGTCGCGCTCGGCGCTCACCTTGATCGGGCCATAGGTGCGCCCCTGATGGGTGATGACCAGGCTGTCGCCCTGCACCTCGACGGTGCCGGGGAAGCGGCCATGCACGGAGTCGTAACGGAACATGTGAGCATTGTCCTCGACCGAGCCGAGGTCGTTGATCAGCACCGGCTCAACATCGGTGCGGCCGCTCTCGATGAGCGCGCGCAGGACCAAACGGCCAATGCGGCCGAACCCGTTGATTGCAATTTTCACAGCCATTTTTGTTGTCTCTCCGTTACGTAGATGTATTTATTTAGTATTTATTTAAGCACTCGCGATAGTGGCAACAGCCCGGCAGACCGCCGCCTCGGTGATGCCGAAATGCTCGTACAGCACCTCCGCCGGGGCGGAAGCGCCGAAGCCGGGCATGCCGATGAACACGCCATTGGGGCCGAGCCAGCGCTCCCAGCCGAAGCCGCAGGCGGCCTCCACGCCGACACGCGGCGCGGTGCCCAGCACCTCCGCCTGGTAGGAGGCATCCTGCTTGGCGAACAGCTCGAAGCAGGGGGCGGAGACCACCGCCACCTGGATGCCCTGGGCCGCCAGGGTCTTGCGCGCGGCCATGGCGATGGCGACCTCGGTGCCCGTGGCGATGATGGTGGCGGCGCGCTTGCCGCCCTCAGCCTCGGCCAGCACATAGGCGCCGCGAGCCGTCTTGTTGCCATTAGCTACGTCGCGCAGGGCCGGAACGCCCTGGCGGGAGAGCACCAGAAGGGTCGGGCCCGTGGTCGTCTTCACCGCGACCTCCCAGGCCTCCGCCGTCTCGATGGCATCCGCCGGGCGGATGGTGAGCACGTTCGGCATGGCGCGGAAGGAGGCCAGATGCTCGATCGGCTGGTGGGTCGGACCGTCTTCGCCCAGGCCGATGGAGTCATGCGTCAGCACATGGATGGCGCGGATGCCCATCAGCGCCGCGAGGCGGATGGCCGGGCGCATATAGTCGGTGAACACAAAGAACGTGCCGCCATAGGGGATCAGCCCGCCATGCAGGGCGATGCCATTCATCGCCGCGGCCATGCCGAACTCGCGCACGCCGTAATAGATGTAGCGGCCGGCATAGTTGCCCGGCTCAACGCCCGCCATGCCCTTCACCAAAGTGAGGTTGGAGCCGGTGAGGTCGGCGGAGCCGCCAACCAGCTCGGGGATGGCGGGAACCAGCACGTCCAGCGCCTTCTGGCTGGCCTGGCGGGTGGCGAGTTTCGGCTTGGTCTCGGCCAGGCCCGCCTTGTAGGCGGACATCGCCTCGGCCCAGCCCTCGGGCAGCTTGCCGCTCATCACGCGCTCGAACTCGGCGCGCATCGGGTGCTTGGCCAGGCGCTTCAGCCAGGCGCGCCGGGCGGCCGAGCCGCGCGAACCTGCCTCGTGCCAGGGCTTGTACACATCTTCGGGCACCACGAAGGGCAGCTGCTCCCAGCCCAGAGCGCGCTTGGCGGCCTCGGCCTCGGCGCCGCCCAGCGGGGCGCCATGGCTGCCGGCGGTGCCGGCCTTGGTGGGCGCGCCGAAGCCGATGACGGTGCGGCAGGCGATGATCACCGGCTTGGCGGATTTCTGTGCGAAGGCGAACGCGGCCTGCAACTGCGCAAAGTCGTGCCCGTCAACCCGGCGGGTGGCCCAGCCATAGGCGGCGAAGCGCTTCAGCGGGTCCTCGGACGTCGACATGCCCGTCGAGCCGTCGATGGAGATGGAGTTGTCGTCCCACAGCACGCAGAGCTTGTTCAGCTTCAGATGCCCGGCCAGGGCGGCGGCCTCGTGGCTCACGCCTTCCATCAGGCAGCCATCCCCGGCGATCACCCAGGTGCGGTGATCGACCAGCGACTTGCCGAACTTGGCGGCCAGGATGCGCTCGGCCAGCGCCATGCCGACGGCCGTGGCCAGCCCCTGGCCCAGCGGGCCGGTGGTCATCTCGATGGCCGGGTGCTCGTGGTATTCCGGGTGACCGGCGGCGGGGGAGTGCAGCTGGCGGAACGTCTTCAGCTGCTCGATGCCCATCCCCTCATGCCCGGTGAGGTGCAGCAGGGCGTAGAGTAGCATGGAGCCATGCCCGGCGGAGAGCACGAAGCGGTCGCGGTCCCACCAGCTCGGGTCAGCGGCGTCGAATTTGAGGAAGCGGGTCCAGAGCGCGGTGGCGGCGTCTGCCATGCCCATCGGCATGCCTGGGTGCCCGGACTTGGCGGCTTCCACGGCGTCGATCGCGAGGGCGCGGATGGCGTTGGCCATGATCCGGTCCTCGGTGAGGGGTTGGGCGAGAACCGCCGCCTGCCGCGCCAGCGCGGCCTCGTTGCCCGAAATATCGCCAATGCTTGCCATATATACTGCCTGTTCCGTCCTGAATGGGCTGTGCATAATGCCAGCCGCCCCGGGCTTCAACCCGGAGCGTGCGGATGACGGCGTTATTGTCCGCGGATTCGCGGGCCGCGCGCGCCGCAGCGCCCCCAGAATGGTCAGCCAGCCTTGCTCCGCCAGGCCATGGCATCGGCCAGCTGGTCCAGCGCGCTGTCCATTTTTTTAGCAAGTTCAGGCTCGACGCCGACTTCCGCGAGGGCATCGCGCATCGCGGCCATCCACTGCCTGGCGGTTTCCTTGGTGACGTTCATCTTGGCGTGGCGGGACATGATGCAAAAGCCGCCGCGCTTCTCGATCCATTCGCGCGGACCGCCCAGCCAGACGGAGAAGAAGCCCGCCAGCGAGTCGCGCGTCTGGCCGAGATCCGGCTCGTGCATGTCGCGCAACTCGGCATAGTCCGGGTTACGCTCCATCGTGTCGTAGAACGCATCCACCAGCCGCCTCACCCCCTCGGCACCGCCGATGCGCTCATAGGGAGAGACTTTTTCTTCAATAACCGTGCCGTCCATTTACCTGCCTGTCTTAACCAAGGCGGCACAAAAGCAAAAATTTTAACCAAAAACTTTGATCTGGATCATAGCGGAGAAAACGCCCCGCGCCGGCCGTGCACAGACCCGCCAAAAAAGCAGCAGCGTCAGGAGGCGCTGCGTGCAGGAGAGGCGGAGAAGGTTGCCACGAGGCGCAGCGGCGCCTCGTGGCGGCAGTGGTTAGGCGAAGTGCTGCAGCGTCTCGCCGTGCTGGGAGACGTCCAGACCTTCGACTTCCTGTTCCTTGCTCACGCGCAGACCCATGGTCAGGTCGATGAGCTTGAGGATGATGAAGCTGACAACGCCGCTGTACAGGATGGTGACGATGATGCCCTCAGCTTGCAGCAGCACCTGGTGCGGCGCGCCTTCGATCAGGCCGGAGTGACCGCCAACCTCGTTCAGCGCGAACACGCCGGTGAGCATGGCGCCCAGGATGCCGCCCAGGCCGTGCACGCCCCAGATGTCCAGCGCATCGTCGTAGCCGAACATGCCCTTGAAGCCGGTAACGCCCCAGTAGCAGACCACGCCAGCGGCCAGGCCAATGACCAGCGCGCCGGAGACACCGACGAAGCCGCAAGCCGGGGTGATGGCGACGAGGCCGGCGACAGCACCGGAGACCGCGCCCAGCAGGCTCGGCTTGCCCTTCACCGCCCACTCAACCAGCGTCCAGGAGACGACGGCCGCGGAGGTGGCGAGGTGGGTGTTGATCATGGCCATACCCGCCTGGCCGCCGGAGACAAGGGCGGAACCGGCGTTGAAGCCGAACCAGCCCACCCACAGCAGGGCGCCGCCGGTCATGGTGTAGGCGAGATCGCCCGGGGCCATGTTGTCACGCCCGTAGCCGGCGCGCTTGCCGACCATGATGGCGGCGATCAGGCCCGCCACGGCGGAGTTAATGTGCACGACGGTGCCGCCGGCGAAGTCCAGCACGCCAGCCGCGCTGAGGAAACCACCCGGGCCCCACACCATGTGCGCCACCGGGGAATACACGGCGAGCAGCCAGATGCCGAGGAACACCATGGCGGAGGAGAACTTCAGGCGATCAGCCGGGCCGCCCAGGATCAGCACCGGGGTGATGATGGCGAAAGTGCACTGGAACATGGCGAACACGGTCTCGGGGATGGTGCCCGAGAGGCCGTTGAGCCCGGTGCCGTTGAGCATGACGCGGGAGAAACCGCCGATGAACGGCGCCAGCGGGCCGGAGCCGGCGGTGAAGGCCAGGCTGTAGCCGACGACGATCCACAGCACGGAGATCAAAGCGGTGGCGAAGAAGCACTGCATGAGCATCGCCAGGATGTTCTTCCGGCGCAGCAGGCCGCCGTAATACAGCGCCAGGCCCGGCACCGTCATCATCAGCACCAGCACCGAGGAGGTCAGCATCCAGGCCGTGTCACCGGAATTCAACGTGGGCGTCGTGCTCTGCGCCATGGCGGGCGCGGCTCCCGCAACAAGCATCCCCAGACTTGCCGTGACCGCCGCCAATATCGATCGCTTACTCATCGAGTTCATGTTCCTCATGTTTTCCTGCCTTGAGCGGTCTGGAGCCTGACAGACCGGCAGAGCACTTTGTGGAGGGCTCAGAAAAGTGACGCGTTCAGCAAAGCAAAGAGCGTGCCGAAGCCGGGAGCGGGAGGAACGACATGCCGTCGCTGCCACGGCATTAACAAAACGACCAGAATAGCCCAAATTATAAGCAATGGTCTGCCCAAAAATCCCCCAAAACGCCGGATGCCGGGCCGGGGGTTGGCGGCTCACGGGCGCTCTGGCAGAGTGGCGGCATGACAACCACCCATGACATCGCGATTATCGGCGCCGGCCCGGTGGGCGGCACGCTGGCTCTGGCCCTGGCCGCGCGCGGCTGGCGGGTTCTGCTGGTGGACAGGGCGGATCTCTCGCCCATGGAAGACGCGGATTTCGATGGCCGCGCCTATGCCATCGCCGCGGGCAGCAAGTTGGTCATGGACTGGGCCGGAATCTGGGACCAGCAGCCCTACGCCCCCTGCCCGATCTTCGATATCGACGTGACGGACGGCAAGCTGGGCCGCGCGCCCTCGCCGCTGAAGCTGCATTTCGACCACAGCGCCGTGGGGGATGATCCGTTCGGCTGGATCATCGAGGCGCGGTCGATCCGCATCGCTCTCAATAAGAAGCTGCATACGGCGAAGAACCTCACCCTGCGCGCCCCGGCCGAAGCGGTAGTGGAACGCAGCGCCGAACAGGTGCGCCTGCGCGTGGGCGCGGAGGAGTTTTCGGCCAAGCTGGTGGTGGCGGCCGAGGGGCGCAAATCCCCGCTGCGCGACCAAGCCGGCATCGGCCTCACCCGCCTGCCCTATCATCAGACGGCGGTGATCTTCGCCATCGACCATGAGCGCCCGCACAATAACGTGGCGCTGGAGCATTTCCTGCCCGGCGGGCCGTTCGCCGTGTTGCCGATGACCGGCACGGCCGAGCACCAGAACCTCTCCGCCGTGGTGTTCACCGAGCGCGACGCTGTGGCGCAGAAGCTCTACGCCATGGAAAGCGAGCCCTTCCTGCGCGAGGTGGATAAGCGCCTGGGCAACCGGCTGGGGCATGTGGCGCTGGCCGGACGGCGCTGGCTGTATCCGCTCTCGGCCCAGTACGCGGCGCGCTATTACGACACGCGGCTGGTTCTGGTGGGCGATGCCGCGCATGGCGTGCATCCCATCGCGGGCCAGGGGCTGAACCTCGGCTACCAGGACGCGCAGGCGCTGGTGCAAATCCTGGAGGGCGCCGCGGACCCCGGCGCTCCGGCCCTGCTGGCGCGCTACCAGGCGGCGCGGCGCCCCATCAACATGGCCATGCTGCTGGGCATGGACACGCTGGACCGGCTGTTCTCCACCAATTTCCCGCCGATCCGGCTGGC
>DATIWS010000072.1:0-3044 GCA_035519275.1 Acidocella sp.
GGCGCCTATTCCTTCGCGCTGCTCGCCACCAATTTCGGGCTGGGATTCTGGGAATGCCTGCCGCTGGCGGGAATTCTCGCCGCCTGCTGGGGCATGTTTCTGGGCTTTCCGGTGCTGCGTCTGCGCGGCGACTACCTTGCCATCGTTACGCTGGCCTTCGGCGAGATCATCCGCCTGGTCATCACCAACTGGGTGTCGCTCACTGGCGGGCCGAACGGCATTACCGACATCCCCCGCCCCACGTTGTTCGGGCTGAAATTCAGCATGGCGGGCGGGCCGGGCAGCTTCGCCGGGTTCTTTGGGCTAGACCCGCATCCCGGCCAGCGCATCATCTTTCTGTACTACATCATCCTCGCCCTCGCCTTGCTCACCAACTGGGTGACGATGCGGCTGCGCCGCCAGCCGCTTGGCCGCGCCTGGGAAGCGCTGCGCGAGGATGAGATCGCCTGCCGCTCGCTTGGCATCAATGTGCGCAACACAAAGCTCACGGCGTTTGCCATTGGCGCCATGTTCGGCGGCTTCGCGGGTTGTTTCTTCGCCGCGCGCGACGGCTTCATCAGCCCCGATTCCTTCACCTTCATGGAATCCGCCACCGTGCTCGCCATCGTGGTGCTGGGCGGCGCGGGCAGTCAGCTAGGCGTGGTGCTCGCCGCCTGCGTGATGATCGGCGTACCGGCAATGCTGCAATCCTTGCAGATCTACCGCATGCTCATCTTCGGCGTGGCGCTGGTGGTGATCATGGTGGTGAAGCCGCGCGGGTTCATCTCCACCCGCAAACCGACAGTTTCGCTGGGGAAGGCGAAAGAGATCGGCGCGGAGCTGATCGCACAGGGTCGCGGCTGATGACGATATTGCAGGTGGAAAATCTGACCATGCGCTTCGGCGGGCTGACGGCGGTGAACGATGTCAGCTTCACGGCGCAACAAGGCAACATCACCGCCATCATCGGCCCGAACGGCGCAGGCAAGACCACGCTCTTCAACTGCATCACCGGCTTCTACAAGCCCACGAGTGGCGGCATCACCATCATGCATGCCAAGCCGCTGCGGCTCGACAAGCTGCCGGGCCATGCCATCGCCCGCAAGGGGCGCGTGGCGCGCACGTTCCAGAACATTAGGCTGTTCGGCGGCATGACGGCGCTGGAGAATTTGCTCGTGGCCCAGCACAACAAGCTTCAGGCTGCCACGGGGTTCGGCGTGCTCGGCATACTGGGCCTCGGCAAATACCGTGCTGCGGAGCGCGCGGCGATAGAGCGCGCGAAATACTGGCTGGCGCAGACCGGGCTGCTGGAGCGCGCGGACGACCCGGCTGGCGCACTGCCCTATGGCGCACAGCGGCGGCTCGAGATCGCGCGTGCCATGTGCACCGAGCCGGTGCTGCTCTGCCTCGACGAACCTGCCGCCGGGCTGAACCCGCGCGAATCCGCAGCACTTAACGAACTGCTGCTGAATATCCGCGCTAACGGAACCTCGCTGCTGCTGATCGAGCACGACATGGGCGTGGTGATGAAGATCTCCGACCATATCGTCGTGCTCGACCACGGCAAGAAGATTGCGGACGGCACGCCTGCGGAGATCCGCTCGGACCCGCATGTGATCGCGGCCTATCTCGGCGAGGGCGACGAGGGCCTGGAAGAAACGGAGGCCACGCCGTGAGCTCGGTGCTGGAGCTCAAGGGGGTGAGCACATTCTACGGCGCCGTGCAGGCGCTGCGCGATGTCAGCATCGAGGTGAACGAGGGCGAGATCGTCACGCTCATCGGCGCCAATGGCGCGGGCAAGAGCACGCTGATGATGACGATCTTCGGCCAGCCGAAAGCAAAGAACGGCGAGATCATCTACCGGGGCGAGGTCATCACCGCCCTGCCCGCCTTCCAGATCGCGCGGCGCGGCATCGCGCAGTCACCCGAGGGACGGCGCATCTTCCCGCGCATGAGCGTGGAGGAGAACCTGCTGATGGGCGCGCAGGTGGTGAAATATGCCGATTACGACAAGCAGCTCGCCATGGTGTTGGAGCTATTCCCGCGCTTGCGGGAGCGCTTTGCCCAGCGAGGCGGCACGCTCTCGGGCGGGGAACAGCAGATGCTGGCCATCGCGCGGGCGCTGATGAGCAAGCCGAAGCTGTTATTGCTCGACGAGCCCTCGCTGGGCCTCGCGCCGCTTGTCATCAAGCAGATCTTCGGCGCCATCCGCCAGCTCAACCGCGAGACCGGACTGACTGTGCTGCTGGTGGAACAGAACGCCAACCAGGCGCTGCGGCTCGCGCATCGTGGCTATGTTCTGGTCAACGGCGCCATTACCATGCAAGGCACTGGCGCGGAATTGCTCTCACGGCCGGAAATCCGGGCAGCTTACCTGGAAGGCGGACATTGATGCGGCGCAAATTTTAGGCGCATACTCGTTTCACCCCCACCACAAAGGAGCCGGAATTGCGCAATCTCCTCTTAGCCTCAGTCACGTTCCTTGCCTTGGGCAGTGTTGCCCAGGCGCAGATCAAGATCGGCGTCGCCGGGCCGCTCACCGGCTCCAACGCCGCGTTCGGCGTGCAGATCAAGACCGGCGCAGACCTCGCCGTGGCCGACATCAACAAGGCTGGCGGCGTGCTCGGCAAGCAGCTCCAGGAAATCGCCGTGGACGATGCCTGCGACCCGAAGCAGGCCGTTACCGTCGCGAACACGCTGGTCTCCGATGGCGTGGTGATGGTGGATGGGCATTTCTGTTCCGCCTCAACCATTCCGGCGAGCAAGGTCTATTCCGATAACGCCGTGCTGGAGATCAGCCCGGGCTCGACCAACCCGAAATACACGGATGAGGGCACGCCCTTCACCTTCCGCACCTGCGGGCGCGATGACCAGCAGGGTGCCGTGGCGGCGGAGTACATCGCCAAGCATTTCCCCAAGGCGAAGATCGCCGTGCTGGACGACAACTCCACCTACGGCAAGGGCATTGCCGACCAGGTGCGGCTGAACCTGAAGAAGCTCGGCGTGCCTGTTGCCTACAACACGTCCTACACCGCGGGCGACAAGGATTATTCCGCGCTGATCTC
>DATIWS010000073.1:0-13257 GCA_035519275.1 Acidocella sp.
GTGCATGCGCAGATCCTTGATCAGATCATGGTCGTGAACCTGCGTGACGACGCGCAGAGCTCCGTGCTGCACGGCGACGGCATCTGGCGCCGCGTGCAGCCCGGTGATCCGCCGGCCTCGGCGCATGAATATTTCATGACCAACCCGTCCCTCTCCGGGCGCGGCTCCGCGCTGCATGGCGGGCTGGCAGCCGACCGGCCGAAGCCGAAATACAAGCGCCGGGTGGACTGATCCCCCGGTGCGACTCAGTTCAACGTGTACAGCGTGCCCGCGCGCCACTGCGCCGGGGTGATGAGGTCCGCCGCGCCCACCCGCACGGAATGCAGCTTGCCGTCCAGATTCTGTTCCCAGAAGGCCAGGAACTTGCGCAAAACGGGGAATTTCGGCGCCAAATCCAACTCCTGCCAGATATAGCTCTGCAGCAGGTCCGGATGGTCCGGCATGTGGTAGAGGATCTCCGCCGTGGTCAGGCGGTAGTCGCGCATCTGCAAGGCGAGGCTCATGTTGCTCCACTCCTTCGACGTGAACGGTCTGCCTCAGGATGTCATCAAACTGACACGAAATCACGCCGGAGATGCAACAAGAAAATAAACGATTACAGAAGCTTGGCACTCACCGCGCGGGAGTGCTGCGTTTTCTTGACTTGACGGGCTGCCACCGCTAAATCCGTGGCACTCCCGCCATGGGAGTGCTAACAACCGCGGCGCCGCGTGCCGGGCCGGACAGGTTGGAAAGCTTTTAAGACAATAACGTTTAGGAGCGATCAACATGGCGAATTTCCGTCCCCTGCATGACCGCGTCGTGGTCCGGCGCATCACCGCCGAGGAAAAGACCGCGGGCGGCATCATCATCCCCGACACCGCCAAGGAAAAGCCGCAGGAAGGTGAAGTCGTCGCTGCTGGCCCGGGTGCCCGCAACGAGACCGGCGCCCTGGTGGCCCTGGAAGTCAAGGCCGGCGACCGCGTGCTGTTCGGCAAGTGGTCCGGCACCGAGGTCAAGATCAACGGGGAAGACCTGCTGATCATGAAAGAATCCGACATTCTCGGCATTGTCGTTTAATCATCGAATTTAAGGAGTCACACACATGGCTGCCAAAGAAGTCCGCTTCGGCTCTGACGCCCGCGACCGCATGCTGCGCGGCGTCGACACCCTCGCCAACGCCGTCAAGGTGACGCTGGGCCCCAAGGGCCGTAACGTCGTCATCGAGAAGTCCTTCGGCGCTCCGCGCATCACCAAGGACGGCGTGTCCGTCGCCAAGGAAATCGAGCTGTCTGACAAGTTCGAGAACCTGGGCGCGCAGCTGATCCGCGAAGTCGCCTCCAAGACCAACGACATCGCCGGTGACGGCACCACCACCGCGACCGTGCTGGCCCAGGCCATCGTGCGCGAGGGCGTGAAGGCCGTGGCCGCCGGGCTGAACCCGATGGACCTGCGCCGCGGCATCGACAAGGCGGTTGCCGCCGTGGTCGAGGAGCTGAAGGCCCGCACCAAGAAGATCACCACCCCGGCCGAGACCGCCCAGGTTGGCACCATCTCCGCCAATGGCGAGACCGAGATCGGCGAGATGATCTCCAAGGCCATGCTGAAGGTCGGCAACGAGGGCGTGATCACGGTTGAGGAAGCCAAGGGCATCCAGACCGAGCTGGACGTCGTCGAGGGCATGCAGTTCGACCGCGGCTATGTCTCCCCGTACTTCATCACCAACCCGGAGAAGATGATCGCGGATCTCGACAGCCCGTACATCCTGATCTTCGAGAAGAAGCTCTCCCAGCTGCAGCCGATGCTGCCGCTGCTGGAAGCCGTGGTGCAGACCGGCAAGCCGCTGCTGATCATTGCCGAGGACGTTGAGGGCGAAGCCCTGGCGACCCTGGTCGTGAACAAGCTGCGTGGTGGCCTGAAGATCGCCGCCGTCAAGGCGCCGGGCTTCGGTGACCGCCGCAAGGCCATGCTGGAAGACATCGCGATCCTGACCGGCGGCCAGGTCATCTCCGAGGATCTGGGCATCAAGCTCGAGACCGTGACGCTCGCCATGCTCGGCCGCGCCAAGAAGGTGCTGATCGAGAAAGAGAACACCACGATCATCGAGGGCATTGGCGCCAAGGAAGACATCGCCGGCCGCGTCGCCCAGATCCGCGCGCAGATCGAGGAAACCACCTCGGACTACGACCGCGAGAAGCTGCAGGAGCGTCTGGCCAAGCTGGCTGGCGGCGTTGCCGTCATCCGCGTCGGCGGCGCCTCCGAGGTTGAGGTGAAGGAGCGCAAGGACCGCGTTGACGACGCGCTGCACGCGACCCGCGCCGCCGTCGAGGAAGGCATTGTCCCGGGTGGCGGTGTCGCCCTGGCCCGCGCCTCGCTGATCCTCACCAACCTGAAGGCCGAGAACAACGACCAGCAGACCGGTATCGAGATCATCCGCCGCGCCATCCAGGTGCCGCTGCGCCAGATCTCCGAGAACGCCGGTGAAGACGGCGCCGTGATCGCCGGCAAGGTGCTCGACATTGCCGAGTACGCCCATGGCTTCGACGCCCAGTCTGGCGAGTTCAAGGACATGGTTGCCGCTGGCATCATCGACCCGACCAAGGTTGTGCGCACCGCGCTGCAGGACGCCGCTTCCGTGGCTTCGCTGATCATCACCACCGAAGCCGGTGTTGTTGAGCGCGCCGAGAAGAAGCCTGCTGGCGGCATGCCGGGCGGCATGGGTGGCATGGGCGGCATGGGCGACATGGATTTCTAATCCAGCCCAACCGCTTGGACGAAAAGAGAGCCCCGGGGGAAACTCCGGGGCTTTTTTCATGCGCGCCAGAAAACGCGCCATAAAGCCACCGCAAACACAGGTGAAACAAGCGACATGTACAGCGAATCCGATCTCGACGCCGCGGTTGCCGCGGGCAAGCTTTCGCCCGGAGAGGCGACGAAATTCCGAGACTTCATCGCCGCGCAGAAAACCGCCCCGGCGGTGGATGAGGAATATGTCCGCCTGCTCACAGGCTTCAACGACATCTTCGTCTCCATAGCGCTTACCTTGGTGCTGGTGGCGCTGGGCACCGTAACCGCGTTCACCGGCGTGCCCGGTCTGTGCGTGGCGGCGGCGAGTTGGGGGCTCTCCGAATATTTCACCCGCCAGCGCCGCATGGCCTTGCCCAGCATTCTGCTGCTGATGTTCTACACGCTCGGCGTGAGCAGCAGCCTGATCTGGCTGATTGGCCTTAACCTGGGCACCGGGCTGGCCTTGGCGCTGGGCAGCTTCGTCCCTGGAGCCGCGTCCGGCGCGCTGCTCATCTGCCCGGCGCTGATTGGCGCCGCCACCTACGCGCATTGGCGGCGTTTCCGTGTGCCCATCACTCCCGCCGCCGGAGCCGCGGGTGTCATCTTCTTCGGTATGGCCATGCTGATGGGGCTCGTCCCCGGCTTGCGCCCGCTTTGGGCCTGGCTGCTGCTGGCGGCGGGGCTGGGCGTGTTCGCTCTGGCGCTGCGCTGGGACATGTCCGACCGCGCGCGTACCACGCGGCGCACCGATGTCGCCTTCTGGCTGCATCTGCTGGCCGCGCCGATGATCGTGCACCCGCTCTTCCACATGCTTGGCCTGGTAGGCGGCACGCCGGGCGAGGGGGGCGCGGCCGTGGCGATCGGCGTGTATCTGGCGCTGGGCGTGGTGGCGCTGCTGGTGGACCGGCGCGCGCTGCTTGTTTCGGCGCTGGGCTACGTGATCTACGCGCTGTCCTTCGTGCTGAAGCATTCCGGCATCATCGGCTCGGACCTCGCCTACACGGCGCTGTTCGCCGGGGCGGTGCTGCTCATGCTCTCCGCCTTCTGGCACAAGGCGAGGGCGGCGCTGCTGGCGCTCACCCCGCCTGGTCTGCGTCAGGCACTCCCGGCCGCGTAATTACGCCGCGCAGCTTTCAAAACCGCGCCGCAGTTGCGGCCGGTTCAGGTCGCGCCCGATGAACACGATGCGGCTGATGCGCGTCTCGCCCTCTTTCCAGGGGGCGAGGAAGTCGCCGTCCGCGATCATGTGCACGGCCTGGAAGGCGAAGCGCCGGTCCTCGCCCTTGTAGGCCAGGATGCCCTTGGTGCGCAGGATGTTCTGCCCCAGGGTCTGAAGGATATGCCCGATCCAGGCGTTGAATTTCTCCGCCGCCAGCTCCTTGTCGGTGGAAAGGCTTATGCTGGTCAGGTGCTCGTTATGGGTGTGTGAGTCTTCCTCCAGGAAATCCGGCACGCTTTCCAGCACGCGCTTGAGGTCGAAGGCGTTCAGCCCAAGCAGCTGGTCCGGGGCCACATCGCCGCGCGTGGCCTTGTGGATGACGGCGTAGGGATTGATGGCGAGGATTTTTGCTTCCACGGCCGTGATTTCCTCCGGCGTCGCCAGATCGAGCTTGTTCAAGACGATCACATCCGCGAACGCCACCTGGTCCGCCGCTTCCGGCGAGTCTTCCAGGCGGGCAAGAAAATGCTTGGCATCCACCACGGTCACGATCGCATCCAGCCGCGTCTTCGCCTTCACATCCTCGTCGACGAAGAAGGTCTGGGCCACCGGGGCGGGGTTGGCGAGGCCCGTGGTCTCGACGATGATGCCGTCCAGCTTGCCCGCCCGCTTCATCAACCCGCTGATGATGCGGATGAGGTCACCGCGCACCGTGCAGCAGATGCACCCATTGTTCATCTCGAACACTTCCTCGTCGGAATCCACGACGAGGTCGTTATCCACGCCCAGCTCGCCGAACTCGTTGATGACGACGGCGTATTTTTTGCCGTGTGTGCCGGTGAGGATGTGGTTGAGCAGGGTGGTCTTGCCGGCGCCGAGATAGCCGGTGAGCACGGTGACGGGAACGAGGTCAGTCATATCGCATTTATCCAGAAACGGTTTGCATTGTATTTAGGCGCGGTGGCGCGGAAAATCACGCCGCCACATCCGGCCAGGGATAGGCGGCCGGGCCGGCGCGGTGGAACGCGGCATCCACTACATAGGCGGCGACACGGCGCTCGTTGAACAGCTCGATATAGCGTGCCCGGCATGCGGCGGCGGCGCGTATGCGGCGGGCGGGCTCGGCGGTGTAACGGGCGAGGCCTTCCGCCAGTTCCTCCAGGGTGGAGAAGAACAGCATTTCATCCTCGCCGAAGAACTGTCCATAACCGGTGGCGCGTTCGACGGCCGGGAGCAGCCCGTTGCCGGCCAGATGCGCCAGCCGGTCGGAGCTGTAGAGCGGGTAGTCCGGCCGGCGGCTGATATTGAGGCCGATGGCGGATTTCTCCATCTCCGCCTGATAGGCGGCGCCACGCAGCAAAGGCTGGCCGAACATGCCCGGCGTGGTGAAGCGCAGCGGGGCGGGCAGCAGGCCGCGCAGGGCGGTGAGAAACGCCTCCATGTTCCAGTCCTGTCCGCAGACCTGGCGCAGCGGCCGGGCCGGGTTGCCGCAGGGGTAGAACACGTCGAATGCCGGGGCGGCCACCTCGTCCATGCGGGCGCGCTCGATGGAAACGTCCACCGGATTGGGCATGAAGCCGACCGTGCCGCCTTGCCCGCGGAACTGGTCCAGCGGGGCGCCTGCCGTGGTGACGAGCGTGGCGTCCACCACGCCTAGCTTGCCGCCGATGCGCGCGACATTGTCCGGTTCGAAGAGCGGGTCGACATTCCATTGCACTACGCGCAGATCGGGCAGATCCTCCCGGATAGCTGCGATTGTTTCGGCATCCACCGTGTCGGCATGGCCGAGCACGATGAGGTCCGGCTGTTGCTCGCGGCAGAAGGCGCGCAGCATGCGGTTCATCCCCAAGCGGCCCAATCTGCGATGTCCGAAGCCGAAGGCGCGGGCGATGTCACGGTCAGAGAGGTTGAACACGGCATGGCCGTTGCGGGTGAAGCCGTTGGAAAGCTTGATGCTGACCGCGTGCTGATTGGGGCTTTTCAGCGAGATCGGGAAATAGCTGACATGGACAATACGAAGCATGTGGCGAGGCCCCGGGGCGTAAGGTTGCGGCGGATGCTTAGGGAGGTAGAGGCGGAAAACAAGCTGATTGCAAGCCGTTCGCCGGTTTTCTTGACACCGCCGGAGAGCTGCGCCAATGCTGGGAGCAATGAAAACACAGCCTGCCAGCCTCGAAATCATGCCCGGCCGGCTGCTTAGTTTGGCGGGTGACGCGGCGGGCATAACGCAGGCGGCCCTGCTCATCACCTTGGCCGGCGGGTTCCTGATGCCCAGCATCGCCGCCTGGTCCATGCTGTTCTACCTCACCCTGATGCCGGCGGTGCTGTGGCGGCTGTGGCAGGGCTGGCGGCCGGATTGGCGCAACCCGGCGCTCGCCGCCATGCTGGCGTTGTGGCTATGGTCTACCGTTGCCATATGCTGGGATACCAATGTCTCGGGCCATGGCAACACGCATTTCTACTGGCTGTGGAATGCCGGCTGCACGCTCATCTTCCTGCTTGGCTTCCTCATGGCGCAGACCAGCGCGGCAGCGCCGCAGCGGATAGTGGCGGCGCTGCTGGCCGGAGCGGCCGGCAATACTGCCCTCTCCGTGGCGCTGTTCCTCGCGCAGGGCGATCTCACGACGCGGCTATTTGGCTGGGGTATCACCCGGAACCCGACCATTGGGGCGGCGATCATTGAGATCTGCCTGCTGCTGGCGATAAGGAGCGGCATGGGCGGACGGCGCTGGGCCTGGGCGGCGGCGGTGCCGATGGGCCTGTATCTGCTGTTCAGCTACAGCCGGGCGGCGCTCATTGGCCTTGCCGTGGCATTGGCCATTCTGGGCTTCGGCGCGAACCTGGCCCTGAGTGCGGCGGTTTGCGCCGCTGTCCTGGCCGTTTTGGGGCTTGTCTGGCGCTTCTGGCACGGGCTGTTCAGCGTCGTCTGGGAGAATCTGGTTGGGCGTGGCACGGATTGCCATGTGCTGATCTGGCGGACCGCCTGGCAGCAGATCGCGCGTCATCCGCTGATCGGCTTTGGTCCGTCGGCGCGGCTGCCGATTACCGCCAGCGAATATTGTCCGGCCTATCCGTCGCCGCACGATTTGTATCTCTCGCTGCTCTACTACAGCGGCGCCATAGGCTTCGGGCTGTTTCTGCTCACCCTGGCGCTGCTCTGGCGGCATTTGCGGCGAGCGGTTCCGGGTGGCGCGGCGCGGCGTTTCTGGCTGGCGCTGGCCGTCATTCCGTTCATCGCCGGGCTCTCGGACCTTTCGCAGATCATCAAGGGCCCGGCACCCACCTGGTATATCGTCTGGCTGCCGATGCTGCTGGTGCTCACCCTGCCCACACGGAAATCTCAGGCAGAGCCGGAGATCTCCGTGTAACAGGCCGGCCCGCGGCGGCGCTGAGTTACACCCGCACCTGCACGTAAGTGCCGGGCGCGTTTTCGATCACCTTCAGCCCCCGCGCCTTGCCGGGAACGCGCGCCGGCACCTGGATGGCATCGAGCCCCGTTACCCAGCGGTTCCAGTCCACCCACCAAGAGCCCGCGACCTCGGTCGCGCCATCGAACCACTGCTCCGGCGTTTCCGGCATCTCGCTGTTGACGAAGTGGTTGTATTTGCCGCCGGGCGGATTGATCACCCCGGCGATATGCCCGGAGGCGGCGAGCACGAAGCGCACCGGCCCGCCGAAGTTCTTCGCCCCTTTATAGGTGCTCATCCAGGGGGCGATATGATCCTCGCGGCAGGAGAGGAAGTAGCACGGCACCTTCACCTGCCGCAGGTCGACGGGCACGCCCTTCATCGAGATCCCGCCTGGCTGGGCCAGCAGGTTCTTCTGGTACATGTTACGTAGGTAGAAGGAGTGCATCGCGGGCGGCATGCGCGTCGCGTCCGAGTTCCAGTACAGCAGGTCGAACGGAAACGGCTCCTTGCCGAGCAGGTAGTTGTTGACGACGAAGCTCCAGATCAGGTCGTTGGCGCGGAGCATGTTGAAGGTGGTGGCCATGTCGCTCCCCTCCAGGAAGCCGCGCCGGTGCATCTTCTCTTCCAGGGAGTTGAGCATCTCCTCGTCGATGAACACGCCGAGCTCCCCGGCATCGGTGAAATCGGTCAGCGTCACGAAGAAGGTGGCGGATTTGATGCGGTCGTCGCCCTTCGCCTCCATGTAGCCCAGCGTGGCGGCCAGCAGCGTGCCGCCCAGGCAGTAGCCGATGGCGTTGACCTCGCGCGTTCCAGTTGCCTTCTCGATGACGTTCAGCGCCGCGAATACGCCCTCGACCATGTAATCGTCGAAATTTTTCCCGGCCAAGTTCTCGTCCGGGTTGACCCAGCTGACCATGAACACGGTGTGGCCCTGGGAGACGAGGTAGCGCACCCAGGAATTCTTGGGGCGCAGGTCCAGGATGTAGAATTTATTGATCCAGGGCGGCAGGATCAGCACCGGCCGGGCGCACACATTTTCGGTCTCCGGGCTGTACTGGATCAGCTGCATCAGCTCGTTCTGGTAGATCACCTTGCCTTCCGACACGGCTATATTCCCGCCGACCTTGAAGGCATCCGTGTCAGTCATCTTGATGCGCAGATTGCCACGCCCGTGCTCCAGGTCGGCCAGCAGGTTGCTCAGGCCCCGCACCAGGTTTTCCCCGCCCGTCTCGCGCGTGCGGCGCAGCACCTCCGGGTTGGTGAGGGCGAAATTGCTGGGGCTGAGCGCGCTGATGAACTGACGGGCGTAGAAATCCACCTTTTGCGCGGTCTTCGGGTTGAGCCCGTCCACATGCGTCACCACGTCGTCGATGTAGCGCGCGGAGAGCAGGTAGGACTGCTTGATGAAGTCGAAGACTTCGTTCTCCTTCCAGGCCGGGTCGGCGAAGCGCTTGTCCTTGGGGTCGTGGGCGATGACCGGCTCAGGCGCCTCGCCGGACCAGATGCGCCGGGTGGTGTTCTGCCAGAGGGTGACATAGTCCCGCCAAAGGCCGAGCTGCGCCTCCACCATCCGCGAGGGGTTGGAGAGCAGCTTGGTGGTCATCTCCAGGAAGGCATTGCCCACGTTCAGCGGGTCCATATCTACGCCCTCGCGCGCCTGGCGCTTCAGCCAGTCCGTGACGATGCGCTGGCTGCGCGCCGCGATATCGGTCATCGACCGGCCGATCAGCTCGGCATTGGGAAGCTTGATATCGGGTTCCTTGTACGACTCGGACTGCGACATTTCTCGACGATCCTTTCCGTGGAAGCGGTTCTCAGGCAAACAGGTTCTGTCCGGTGGAGCCGGCAGATTTGGGAGGCGGGTCAGATGTTACGGCGGTGTTGCGGCGCGGCATTCTTGGTGGTCTTGGCGTTTTCTCTTGGCGGCTGTTCTGGGCCGGTTGGGCTGTATCACAGTTTCGAAGGTGGCGCGATTGCGCAGAGCAGGCAAGCCCCTCCCGGAGCGGACAAGCCCTTCCCGAACCTGGCCGATGTGCCTGCCGCCCCCACCGCCACCCCGGCCGGGGCGCAGGAGGCCATCGCGGCGCAGGCCCGTGGCGAGGCTGGCGGCGTTTCCACCCCATCGCCCGGCGCGCTGGCTGGGCTGACTCTGCCCGAAGCGCCGCCGCCCGTGCCCAAGGTGCCGGGGGTGCGCCTCACCGCGCCGCCGCCCGCCGCTCCGGTGTCCGCGCCGGTTGCCGAAGCGCCCGCGCCGAAGCCCCCCGGCCCGCCGGTGGGCATCGCCTTCGCGCCTGGCTCCGCCATTCTCCCGGCGGCTCAGGCTTCCGTGCTGACCAAGCTTGCCGCCAAGCGCGCCGGGGCGCAGATCCGGGTTTGCGGCTTTGGCGAGGGCGCTCTGCCCCTGGCCGTTTCCCGCGCCCGGCGTATCGCCGACGCGCTGACTGCCGCCGGCGTGCCGCCCACGGATATCCGTATCGCCGCGATGGCTTCAGGTTCTGGCGGCTTCGCGCAATTGGTATATTAAGCCCTGCATCGTCCACCCGAGTCCGAGTTAAAAATGTCCTCTGAAGAATTTCATCGCATCCGCCGCCTGCCCCCTTACGTGTTCGCCGAGGTGAACGCCGCCAAGGCCAAGGCACGCGCCGCGGCTGAGGACATCATCGATCTCGGCATGGGCAACCCGGACAGCCCCACCCCGCCGCATATCGTGGCCAAGCTGGTGGAAACCGTGCAGGACCCGCGCAGCCACCGTTACTCCACCTCCAAGGGCATTCCCGGCCTGCGCCGCGCGCAGGCGGCGTATTACGAGCGCCGTTTCGGCGTGAAGCTGGACCCGGAGACCGAGGTGATCGCCACGCTCGGCTCCAAGGAGGGGCTGGCCAACCTCGCCGCCGCCATCACCTCGCCGGGGGACACGATTCTTGTGCCCAACCCGTCCTACCCGATCCATCAGTTCGGCTTCATCATCGCGGGGGCCTCTGTGCGCTCCATCCCGGCGCATCCGGGCGAGGACATGCTCCGCGCCATCGACGTCGCGGTGCGCCACTCCGTGCCGAAGCCGACGGCGCTGATCGTCAACTTCCCCTCCAACCCCACCGCCTACATGGCTGACCTTGATTTCTACAAGGAGCTGGTGGCGCTGGCGAAGAAGAACGAGATCTTCATCATCTCCGACATCGCTTATTCGGAGATCTATTTCGACGGCAACCCGCCGCCCTCCGTGCTGCAGGTCGAGGGTGCGAAGGACATCACCATCGAATTCACCTCGATGTCCAAGACCTATTCCATGCCCGGCTGGCGCATGGGCTTCGGCGTCGGCAATCCGCGGCTGATCAAGGCGCTCACCCGCATGAAGTCCTACCTCGACTACGGCGCGTTCACGCCGATCCAGGTGGCTGCCACGGCGGCGCTGAACGGCCCGCAGGACTGCGTGGAGGAGATGCGCAACCTGTACCGCGAGCGCCGGGACGTGCTGATCAAGGGGCTGCATTCGGCTGGGTGGGATGTGCCGTCCCCCAATGGCTCGATGTTCGCCTGGGCGCCCATCCCCGAGCGCTACCGCCATCTCGGCAG
Organism: Acidocella sp.; assembly: GCA_035519275.1. Taxonomy (GTDB): domain Bacteria; phylum Pseudomonadota; class Alphaproteobacteria; order Acetobacterales; family Acetobacteraceae; genus Acidocella. The sequence goes on from DATIWS010000073.1 coordinate 10,909, forward strand.
CCTGGAATTCGCCAAGCTGCTGATGGCCAAGGCCAGGGTGGCCGTGGCCCCGGGCGTCGGCTTCGGCGAATACGGCGACGGCCATGTGCGCATCGCTTTGGTTGAGAACACCCACCGGCTGCGGCAGGCCATCCGTAATATCCGCAGCTTCCTGGCCACCGATAACGCCGCCCCGGCGGAAGACCATCTGGAGAGCAAATGATGAACCCCTTGCGCGTCGGCATTGCCGGGCTGGGCACCGTGGGTGCCGGCGTGGCCAAACTTCTGGCCCGGCAGGCCGAACTGATCACCGCCCGCGCCGGCCGGCCGATCACCGTGACCGCCGTTTCCGCCCGCGACCGCAACCGTGACCGGGGCATCTCGCTGGACGGGCTGATCTGGCACGACGACCCGCTGGCTCTGGCCTGGGACGAGAACGTGGATGTGGTGGTGGAGCTGATCGGCGGCTCGGACGGCCCGGCGAAAGCCCTGGCCGAGAAGGCGCTGGCCGCCGGCCGGCCGCTGGTGACCGCGAACAAGGCGCTGCTCGCCGTGCATGGCGTGGCCCTGGCCCAGGCGGCGGAGGCTGCCTCCCTGCCGCTGGCCTACGAGGCCGCGGTGGCGGGCGGTATCCCCGTCATCAAGGCGCTGCGCGAGGGGCTGGCGGCGAACCGCGTGTCCCGCGTCGCCGGCATCCTGAACGGCACCTGCAACTACATCCTCACCACCATGCGCGAGGAGAAGCGCGAGTTCGCCGACGTGCTGGCCGATGCGAAACGCCTTGGCTACGCCGAGGCCGACCCCTCCTTCGACATCGACGGCGTGGACGCCGCGCATAAGCTGGCCATTCTGGCCGGCCTCGCCTTCGGCCAGAAGATCGATTTTTCGTCGCTGCATGTCGAGGGCATCCGCCGTATTTCTGCCCTCGATATCAGCTTCGCGCAGGAGCTGGGGTACAGGATCAAGCTCCTGGGCATAGCCGAGCAGACGGAGGACGGGATTTCGCTGCGCGTGCACCCGGCCATGGTGCCGGTGGAAAAGTCGCTCGCCACCGTGGACGGCGTTTTCAACGCCGTGTTGCTGGAAGGGGATTTCTCCGGCCCGGTGTTCCTGCAGGGGCGCGGCGCGGGCGAGGGCCCGACCGCCAGCGCCGTCGTTGCCGACCTGATCGACATCGCCCGTGGCAGCCAGATTCCGGTCTGGGGCATGGCGCAGAGCGCGCTGGGCGAGGCCCGCGTGGTGCCGATGGCCCGGCTGGAGAGCGCCTATTTCCTGCGCCTGATGGTGGTGGACCAGCCCGGCGTGCTGGCCGATGTGACCGCTATCCTGCGCGACCACGGTATCTCGCTCGAATCCATGCTCCAGCATGGGCGCGCTCCCGGCGAGGCCGTGCCGATCGTGCTCGTCACCCACGAGACCCGGGAGGATGCGGTGAGCGCCGCGCTCGCCCGCATCGCCACGCTGGAGGTGGTTCTGGAGCCGCCCGCGCTGATTCGTATCGAACCCAAGTAAGGATTTTATCATGACCGAACCACTCCGCCTGGGCGAAGTTTCCGACCGTAACCTGGCGCTTGAACTGGTCCGCGTGACCGAGGCCGCCGCCATCGCCGCTTCGCGCTGGATCGGCCGCGGCAAGAAGAACGACGCCGACGGCGCCGCCGTTGAGGCGATGCGCAAGTCCTTCGACACCGTCGCCATCAATGGCACCGTGGTGATCGGCGAAGGCGAGATGGACGAGGCGCCGATGCTGTATATCGGCGAGAAGGTCGGCTGCGGCGGGCCGGAGATGGACATCGCCGTGGACCCGTTGGAAGGCACCTCCATCACCGCCAAGGGCGGGCAGAACGCCATCGCCACCGTGGCACTGGCCGAGCGTGGCAACTTCCTGCACGCGCCGGACATCTACATGGAGAAGATCGCCGTCGGCGGCGGGCTGCCGGATGGCGTGGTCTCGCTCGACGCGCCGGTGAAGGAGAATCTCAAGAACCTGGCCCTGGCCAAGGGCGTTGAGATCGAGGAGCTGATGGTCTGCATGCTGGACCGCGACCGCCATGCCGAGATGATCGCGAAGATCCGCGAGGCCGGGGCGCGCATCATGCTCATCGGCGATGGCGACGTGGCTGGCGTGATCGCCGCTTCGCAGCCCGGCACTGGGGTGGACATGTATCTCGGCTCTGGCGGCGCGCCGGAAGGCGTGCTCTCCGCCGCGGCGCTGCGCTGCATCGGCGGCCAGATGCAGGGCAAGCTGCTGTTCGAGGATGAGGCGCAGATCGAGCGCGCCCGCACCATGGGCATCACCGACCCGAACCGCATCTACACCATCGAGGAGATGGCCAAGGGCGACGTGATGTTCGCCGCCACCGGCGTGAC
>DATIWS010000074.1:0-10549 GCA_035519275.1 Acidocella sp.
GACCTCCACCTATGGCTGCCCCAGCTCGGCGGAATATTGCGTGGTTGTTGTCGCCACGGGGGTGCTGAAAAACTCACTTTTAGGCGGTGTGATTCCGTCCGAGACTCTGACCACGAGAAGCATGGCCACCACGGCTTTCCCACCTACAACGATCTCGGGCAAGAATATCCCGCCAAGCCCTGGTTTTGGTTCAGCGGGCGACGTCAGCGGTATTTACGCCTATGCCGTACCCATGTCCGGCACAGGCAGCAATGCAACGCCGCAATACTCGCAAATGCCGCAGCCCAATTCCGCCTGCACGGGTTACACAACAATCGGGCCGCTTGCGCAGTTAACACATTCGACCGGGGCGGCCAGCACCTGCAACTATCTGTACATCGCGCTTTCGACCAGTTCTGGCACCGCCGGTACCGGCGGCTCGATCACGCTGCAGCAAAACCAGCCGATTGCCTTCACTTTCGTCAACTACACAGGTGCCAACGGGTATCACTCCAGCGCTTACAATCAGACCAGCACGAACCTTATGGTTTACCAGAATGGCTCGTCCTCTGGCACGTATTATCCAAGCGGCTTAACAATCAACACCAAGAATACCACCACTTATACGACAAAGGCATATAGATGTTCACCGTCGGCGCGCGATTCGCAAGGCAATTGCCCCACGACGGGCACCCCCTATTCCACCTCGTCATCCAGCCACGGCACCAACGGCACTGTCACAAACTGCATACAAACAAGCCGTTGGAGTGGCTCTTGTTCTAAATATGAAACTGATGTCACAACATCTTCAACCACGGTTACAAGCGTAACTCTAACCGGGCGCTGCCCGGATAGCACCTTGTACGGCTCGCTCGACCCAATAAGCGTGAACACGACGACCGGCGCCGATACCGCCGGTATTCCGGTTGCCGATAGTTTGAACGTCTATTCCTCAGCTTATGAAGTGCTGGGTTATTCCCCCACTTATGAGACCAATCGTGCGCTGATACCATTTGTCGCGCCGCAAAGCTTGGCATCATCATATACTGATAGTAGCGGCAACACTTACACCGTCAGAGCCGTGTGCCCGAATTACGATACATCGAACACATCGATCAGCGCGCCGATCAGCACAAATTATGCCAACCTTACGGGCTGGACTGGTTTAAACATTTATTCCACGGCCTTCCCAGGGCAGACCTACTCCGATAGCGCCAGCACGCCCGCTGAAGATACCAGCGGCCTTTATACATCCAGCAACATCTTGATGACCAATGGCAGTGGAGATCTGTATCCGCCTTCCATAGCCGGGTGCACGCCAGCCCTTAGTACGAAAGATGGCGGAGTGACCTCGACGTCTACAGATCCATGGTGGAACTGGAACAGCGATAATTCGGGCAATTGCTCGAACGAGAGTTCATCGCATCAATCATCCTACCTCTCCTCCACGGGCCAACCAACCTATAGCAATTGCACTTTGCTTATTCAGCCACTGGGCACGGCGGTTCCCGTGAACAGCAACAACCAAGCTTTGCTGCCCGATTATTATCTGTTGGTTAAAGACTCCTCAGGCGCGATTGTGGGCATGGACCCTATTTGGGATGGTCAGACATTCACCGATTTGATGCCCGGTATCATCACTAACAATCTCGGCGGATACGACTCCAAGATTAAAATCAACGCCAATGGTACAATCACAGATAGTGACAACGCGGCAACCTATAATTCAAGCGGCACAATTACAGGCTATGGATACACGCCAAGCTCTACCCATAGTTATACAGTGAGTTTTGCGACTGCAACCGACGGTTTGCAGGCGGGAACTTACACAATTGTAATTGAGCCACCCGCGTATAGTAATCACTATGACTTTAACCCGCCGCAGGATACGTCCTCTCAGTGCTACAACCCACAGGCGAACGGTAACACGTTGTCTCAGACAACGATCCAAGCGGGCGGCGGAGCCACCGTGGCGTATTCCACAATCGGTGGCCAGAATAATGGCACCGCGATCGACCCGGTCGCCAACCCGCAGCTCGGAGCCATCCTCTGCAATAGCAACCCGCCCGAGACCTACGCCCTATATTGGAACGACCTCGGAACGTACGGATCGGATGACCTTGGCTACTGGAATGCGGTGGTGGCCTTTACCTGCTCAGTGCCGGGGGCAGGGACAACAGGTGGCGGGCCTGCGACATTGTCTGGATAGACCCCAGCGGAGCACTCCGCTGGGCCTATACCGAAAGCCGGATAACGTCCCCCTACCGCAGTCAATTATACTGATGATTTAAGGTCTTGATCTACGCTCCTTTTATACGGCCAGGAGCGGCGGCAAAGAATTTTATAATTCACGAATTTCGGAAGACCGCACGAGCACAACCGCCGTTACATTTATAAAACATTTCCTTTATCTCCAGATACGTTGGAATAAACTTCCAAGAAGCGATCGCAGGCAACCGCCACCTCCCGCCTGCCTTCACTGGGCGATTATGGCGATCAAATCGAACAGGCAGGCCAAGCCCGCCGCACCTCCGGCGCCGAAGGACCGCCCGGCCGCCAGAATAGCGGCACGACACCCGCAGTCACCTTGATGGGCGTTTTGACGGCGCTGCCGTCCCGCGGACGACATGAGGCCTGCATAGCCGCCTGATCATGGTTTGTTCTGGAGCTGCGGATCGATACTGGATTGAAATTTACCCCCTTTTGCCCGCCGGGCGCCCACCCTTACCGGAAATTTTATAAAATCTTTATACACGGCGCGATATTTCCGCATATGAAGTTTACGCCCCCGAGCGCATCTCCCCAGGCTGAAAAGGAGGCTCCCCATGAGCGACATCATCGCCCTCGTATCTGGCTTCGCAATCTTCACCCTGCTCTTTCTTTACGTACCCCTGGCGGAGCGCGTGTGATGCTGGACCTGACACTAGGTGGAATCATCTCCGCCGGACTGCTGGTTTATCTCGTCTGGGCCATGCTGCGCCCGGAAGATTTTTGAAAGTCTCTAACAAATGACCATACAGGGATTGCTTTACATCGCGCTGATGTTCGCGCTGGTGCTGGGAGCGGCGTTTCCGCTCGGCCGCTACATGGCGGCGATTTTCGAAGGCCGCGTGACTTGGTTGCGCCCGCTGGAGCTGGGCTTTTACCGCCTCGCCGGTGTGGATGAAACACGCCCCATGGGCTGGCAAGGCTACGCGGTGGCGCTGCTGCTGCTCAGCGTGATCCATTTCCTGCTGCTCTACGCCATTCTGCGTCTGCAGTATTACCTGCCGTTCAATCCGCAGCATATCGCCGGCATGTCCCCGCGCCTGGCCTTCAACACGGCGGCAAGCTTCACCACCAATACCAACTGGCAGTCTTATGTGCCTGAAGGGCAGATTTCCAACGGCGCGCAGATGCTGGGCCTGGCCGTGCATATGTTCATCTCCGCCGCCGCCGGCATCTCCGCCGCCGCCGCGGTCATGCGCGCGTTTACCGGCAGCGCTCTGAAAACCATCGGCAATTTTTACGTCGATCTCACGCGCATCACACTCTACCTGCTGGTGCCGATCGCCATCGTCGCTGCCGTGCTGCTGGTTATCGCCGGTTCGCCGCAAACCTTTGCCAGCGTGCCCTTTGCCACGGCGCACACACTGCAGGGCGGGTCGCAAACCATCGCCATGGGGCCGGTCGCGTTGCAGGAGGCGATCAAGGAGCTCGGCACCAATGGTGGCGGCTGGTTCAACGCCAATTCCGCGCACCCGTTTGAGAACCCGAACGCCTGGACCAACCTGCTGGAAAACTGGCTGCTCCTGGTCATCGGCTTCGGACTGCCCATCGCCTTCGGCCATATGGTGAAGGACAAGGCCCAGGGCCGCGCGCTGATGGCCGCCATGGCGATCATCCTGGCGCTGGGCTGCGTTGGCGCCTATGCCGCCGAGGCGGCGGGCAATCCGCTGCACGTCGCGGCGGGCGTGGCGAACACAGGCAACTGGGAAGGCAAGGAAATGCGCTTCGGCATTCCCGCCTCCGCCACCTTCAACGTCTCCGCCACCGGCACCTCCACCGGCGCAGTTGACAGCTTCACGGACAGCTACACGCCGCTCGGCGGGTCGATTCCGATGTTCCTGATGCAGCTTGGTGAGGTCACGCCTGGCGGCGTCGGCTCAGGCTTCTACACCATCATCGTCTTCGCGCTGCTCTCGGTCTTCGTCGCCGGGCTGATGGTCGGGCGCACGCCCGAGTATCTGGGCAAGAAGGTGCAGTCCAAGGAGATCAAGCTCGCCATGCTCGGCGTGCTCATTCTCACGCTGTTCATTCTCGCCGGCGCCGGATTCTCGCTGATGACCTCGTCTGGCGTCGGCTCGCTCGAAAACGCCGGACCGCACGGTCTCTCGGAGATGCTCTACGCCTGGTCCTCGGCCACCGAGAACAACGGCAGCGCCTTCGCCGGCCTCACCGCCGACACGCCGCTGCTCGATTACGGCCTCGGTGCGGCCATGCTGTTCGGGCGCTTCGCCTTCATGATCCCGATCCTGGCCATCGCCGGCTCGCTTGCGGCCAAGCCTAAACTTCCCGCGAGTGCTGGCACCTTCCCCACAACCGGCCCGCTCTTCATTGGTCTGCTCATCGGCGTCATCATCATCCTCGGCGGCCTGCAGTTCATGCCGGCTGACACGCTGGGGCCGCTCGCTGAGCATTTCCTCCTCCATGCTGGAAAGACTTTCTAACATGTCAAAAGCTGAGACCATTTCGCTGCTCGACGGCGCGATCATCCGCCGCGCGGCGCTGGATTCCATCGCCAAGCTCAACCCTGTAACGCTGATGCGCAACCCGGTGATCTTTTTCACCGAGGTCGTCTCTGCGATGACGAGCGTCGTCGCGGTTGAGGACGCGCTCAACCACCAGCCCTTCGGCTTCCCGCTGGTCATCGCCATCTGGCTGTGGCTGACGGTGCTGTTCGCCACCTTCGCGGAAGCCGTGGCGGAGGGCCGGGGCCGCGCCCGCGCCGAGAGCCTGAAGCGCGCGCGGTCCGACACCATGGCCAAGTTGCTGCTCGACCCGCGCGACCGCGCCATCTTCAAGCCCACAGCGGCACCTGAGCTGCGTCGTGGAGATGTGGTGCTGGTCGAAGCCGGTGACCTCGTCCCCTCCGACGGCGAGGTGATCGAGGGCGTCGCCAGCGTGAACGAGAGCGCGGTGACGGGCGAGTCCGCCCCCGTGGTGCGCGAAGCTGGCGGCGACCGCTCGGCGGTGACCGGCGGCACGCATGTGGTGTCCGACTGGCTGGTGGTCCGCATCACCGCCGATGCCGGCGCCACCTTCCTCGACCGCATGATCGCGCTGGTGGAAGGCGCCGAGCGGCGCAAGACGCCGAACGAAATCGCGCTCAATATCCTGCTCGCAGGGCTGACGCTGATCTTCCTCATCGCAGTGGTCACGCTGGTCGGGTTCGGCCATTACTCGGGCACGAGCTTCTCCATCCCCGTGCTCGCGGCGCTGCTGGTCTGCCTCATCCCCACCACCATCGGCGGGCTGCTCTCGGCCATCGGCATCGCGGGCATGGACCGTCTGGTGCGCTTCAACGTCGTCGCCACCTCGGGCCGCGCCGTGGAGGCTGCGGGCGATGTGGACGCGCTGCTGCTGGACAAGACCGGCACCATCACCTTTGGCAACCGCATGGCCTCGGGCTTCTACCCGGCCTCCGGTGTGGCCGAGCGCGACTTGGCGGAAGCTTGCGCGCTCGCCAGCCTGGGCGATGACACGCCGGAAGGCCGCTCGATCCTGGCCCTGGCGCGCGACCGCTACAACATCGTGCCGCTAAAGCCTGAAGGCGCCAGCATCATCCCGTTCAGCGCCAACACCCGCATGTCCGGCATCGATTTCGCCGGCAAGAGCTACCGCAAGGGCGCGGTGGACTCGGTACTCACGGCGCTCGGCACCAAGGCCGACGCGGTGTTCGACGAAGCTGTGGCCCGCATCGGCCGCGCCGGGTCCACCCCGCTGGCTGTGGCTGCCAATGGCCGGCTGCTGGGGCTGATCGAGCTGAAGGATATCGTCAAGCCCGGCATCAAGGAGCGGTTCTCCGCACTGCGCGCCATGGGCATCCGCACGGTGATGGTCACCGGCGACAACCGCGTCACCGCCGCCGCGATCGCCGCCGAAGCCGGTGTGGACGACTACATCGCGGAAGCCACACCGCAGAACAAGCTCGACTATATCCGCAAGGTGCAGTCCGAGGGCCGGCTGGTCGCGATGTGCGGCGACGGCACCAACGATGCCCCGGCCCTGGCCCAGGCGGATGTGGGTGTCGCCATGCAGACCGGCACGCAAGCGGCGCGCGAGGCCGGCAACATGGTGGACCTCGACAGCGACCCGACGAAGCTCATCGAGATCGTGGAAATCGGCAAGCAGCTGCTTATCACCCGCGGCGCGCTCACCACGTTTTCCATTGCTAACGACATCTCGAAATACTTCGCGATCCTGCCTGCGATCTTCGTCGCCACCTATCCGCAGCTCGGCGCTCTTAACGTGATGCATCTGCGCACGCCGGAGAGCGCGATCCTCTCCGCCGTGATCTTCAACGCGCTGATCATCGTGGCGTTGGTGCCGCTGGCCCTGCGCGGGGTGAAGTTCCGGCCCATCGGGGCGGCGGCGCTGCTCAAGCGCAATCTGCTGGTCTATGGCGTGGGCGGCATCATCGCACCCTTCGCGGGCATCAAGCTCATCGACATGGCGCTCGGCGTCTTCAACATCTTTTCGTAACGGATCAGGACAATGCTGATACTCCGCGAACTCCGCCCAGCTCTCTCGCTGGTCGTGCTCTTCACCGTCTTCACCGGGTTTTTGCTGCCCGAGGCCTTCACTGGCGCCATGCAGCTTGCCCTGCCCTTCCAGGCCAACGGTTCTCTGCTCACGAAAAACGGCCAAGTCGTAGGCTCGGCCATCATCGGGCAGAACTTCACGGACGCGAAATATTTCGCTCCGCGTCCATCGGCGCTGAGCACGGCCTATGACGCCAGCACCTCCGGCGCCTCCAACCTCGGGCCCACCAGCGCGACGCTGCTTACCAACGTGCAGCAGCGCGTGGCCGCCTACACCAAGGCCTACGGGCCCGGGCCGGTGCCGGCCGATGCCATCACCGCCTCCGGCTCGGGACTGGACCCGGACATCTCGCTGGCCAATGCGCTGCGTCAGGCGCCCAGCATCGCCGCCGCGCGGCACGTGCCCGCGGACACGGTCATCAACCTGGTCAACCAGATGACCCACCACGCCTTCCTCGGCATCGTCGGCACGGATCATGTTAATGTGTTGCAGCTGAACCTTGCATTGGACCAACTCCCGGCGACATAACACGCCATGGAAAAATCCCGCCCGGGTGATGCCCGCCCGGACCCCGATGCGCTCTTGGCCAGCCTGCGCCAAACCGGGCGCGGTCACCTGAAGATTTTTCTTGGTGCCGCCCCGGGCGTAGGCAAAACCTGGGAGATGCTGGCCGCCGCCCACGCCCAGAGCCACAAGGGTCTGGACGTGGTGGCGGGGATTATCGAGACCCATGGCCGTGCCGGCACGGCGGAAAAACTCGGCGAGCTGGAGGTTCTCCCCCGGCTCGCCGTTCCGTATCGTGGCCAGGCGCTGGAGGAATTCGACCTTGACGCCGCCCTGGCCCGCCGCCCGGAACTGCTGCTGGTGGATGAGCTGGCGCATACCAACGCCCCGGGCCTGCGCCACGCCAAGCGCTGGCAGGATGTGCAGGAGCTGCTCGAGGCCGGCATCAATGTATGGACCACGGTTAACGTACAGCATCTGGAAAGCCTGAACGATCAGGTCGCGCGCATCACCGGCGTGCGGGTGGCGGAAACCATCCCCGACACCGTGCTGGACATGGCGGACGAGATCGAGCTGATCGACCTGCCGCCGGGGGAATTGCGGACCCGCTTGCAGGAAGGCCATATTTACCGCCCGGATGTCGCCCACCGCGCGCTGGAAGGCTTCTTCCGCGAGGGCAATCTCGGCGCGCTGCGCGAAATCGCGCTGCGCCGCGCGGCCCAGCGTATCGACAAGGACGTGACCAGCTATATGCGCCTCTCCGCCATTCCCGGCCCATGGCCGGTGGCCGAACGGGTGCTGGCGCTGGTGGGGCCGGATGTGTCGGCGCAAAACGTGGTGCGCCACGCCGCCCGGCTGGCCGATGCGCTGCGCGCGCCCCTCGTGGCATTTCATGTCGAGCGCGGGAACGACAACACCCAGGTACAGGCAGCGCTGGATCTGGCCGTGCAGCTCAATGGCACGGTCGTCACCGTAAACACGCGGGACCTAGCGCAAGCGGTGCTGGACTACGCAACGGCCAACAATGTCACCCATATCGTCATGGGCCGCGCCACGGCGCGCTGGCGGCCGAGGCAGCGGCTGACCGAGACACTAACACGTCAGGCCACGGCCTTTACCCTGCATCTGGTGCCCCTGCCCGCTGCCCCGCCGCCGCGCCCCTCTGCCCCGGTGCGCAAAGGCGCATGGGAGCCCTATCTCCTCGCCATTGTGCTGCTGTGCGCGGTCACGCTCATCGGCTACATGGCCAAGGACTACCTCCCGCAAGAGGCGATGGGACTGATCTTCACCGGGTTGATCGCCGCCATGGCCAGCCGCTCCGGGCGCAATGCGGGGCTGTTCACCGCCGCCGCCGGTTTCCTCCTGTGGAATTTCTTCTTCCTGCCGCCGGTCTACACTTTCTCCGTCTCCGACCCGCGGGACGTGGTGGCGCTGCTGGTGTTCCTGCTGGTGGGGCTGCTCACCGGCACACTGGCCGGGCGGGTGCGGCTGGAAGCCGCCACCGCCGCCGCGCGGGTGGAGGCGCTACGGCGCATCTCGGCGTTCAGCCAGCGCTTCTCCCGCGCCGCCACGCTGTCCGACGTTCTGCGCGGCGCGGCGGAAGAAGCGGCGGCGATCACCGGGGCGGGCGTGGTGCTGATTCAGGGCGTGGGGGGGCTGGAGCCCGAGGCCCGTGTGCCGGAAGACGCGGCGCTGGACGAGGCGGCTGAGGCTGCGGCTGAATGGTGCGCCGGCCATGACGTGGAAACCGGCATCGGCACCTCCACCCTGCCCTCCGTGCCCTGGCGCTTCGTGCCCCTGCATGTCAACGGCAAGGTGGCCGGTGTGCTGGGCACCCGGCCGCAGACGGTGCCGCCGCCGCTCGCGCAAACCCTGTCCACGCTGGCGGGGCAGACCTCGATGGCCATCGAGCGGGCGCAGATGGCGATGCAGACCGCCCGCACCCAGGCGCAGGAGGACAGCCAGAAGCTGCGCAATGCCTTGCTCTCCTCCCTAAGCCATGATCTGCGCACCCCGCTCACCGCCATACGCGGCGCGGCCGAGACGCTGGAACAATCCGGCCCGGCGCTGCCCTCTGCGACCCAAGCCGACCTGCTCGCCAGCATCAGCCAAAACACCGCGCTAATGACGAAATTTCTTTCCAACATCATGGACATGGCGCGGGTGGAGGCCGGTGGCGTGACCGTGCGGCGCGAGCGGTTGCGGCTCGCCGAGTTGGTGGAAGCTGCGATTTCCCGCGTGCAGGGGGCGGAGTACACGGGCGTGAACATCGCGCCGGATGCCTGCCATGCCCTGGCCGACCCGGTGCTGCTGGAGCAGGTGCTGGTGAACATTCTCGAAAATTCCGTGAAATATGCCCCGCCCGGCAGCCGAATCGCCGTGACCGTGACGCGCCGGGCGGACAAGGTGCGTCTGGCGATCGCCGATGAGGGCGTGGGCATCCCGCCCGGCGAGCTGGAGGCGGTGTTCGACAGTTTCTTCCGCGCCACCAGGGGGGACCGCGTCGCCCCCGGCACGGGGCTGGGGCTTGCCATCGCCAAAGCCTTCATTGAGGCGATGGGCGGGCGCATCTCGGCGCAAAGCCCACGCCTCGACCTGCCGGCCGACGGCCTGCCAGGGACCATCATTACCGTGGAGTTACCAGCCGCATGACGATCGTCTCGGGCCGTATTCTGGTGGTGGATGACGAGCCGCAGATCCACCGCTTCCTCGCCCCCGCGCTCGCCGCCGCCGGTTTCGAGCCGCTGCGGGCCGAGCGCGGTGAGGCGGCGCTCCGCCTCCTGGCTGCCCATGCGCCGGACCTCGTGCTGCTGGACCTCGGCCTGCCGGACATGGACGGCCAGGAGGTCCTGCGCCGCCTGCGCGAATTCTCGGCCGTGCCGGTGATCATCCTCTCCGCGCGCGACCGCGAGGCGGAGAAGATCGCGGCGCTGGATACCGGGGCGGATGACTATGTGGAAAAGCCCTTTAGCCTGGGCGAACTGATGGCGCGCATCCGCACCGCGCTGCGCCACAAGGGGCAGCAGGAGCCGGCCGGGCCGGAACTGGTCCTCGATGGTCTGGTCATCAACCCGCAAGGCGCCACACTGAACGGCGAGAAGCTGGTACTGACCAAGCGCGAGCACGCACTGCTGCTGCTGCTGGCGCGCAACCTCGGCCGGGTGCTCACGCACCGGCAGATCCTCACCGCCATCTGGGGCCCGGCGCATACCGAGGATCTGGCCTATCTGCGCGTCTATATCGGCCAGTTGCGCAAGAAGCT
>DATIWS010000075.1:0-2843 GCA_035519275.1 Acidocella sp.
TGCGTTCCTTCTGTTGCTTGCCCCGGCCCCTGTCTTGGCGGCGCCGCTGTATTGCGCCGGCGTGGTCGGGCCGGAGCTGGCCTATCCGGATGCGAAAGGCGCCTGGCAGGGGCTGGAGATTTCCATTTGCCAGCGCGTGGCCGCCCAGCTCGGTGTGGCGGCGCAGTTCACTCCGGTGTTGCAGGATAGCGACATCCCGCCGCGGGCCGATGTGCTGTTCGCCCCGCAGGCGGATATCGGGCCAGGCTACACGTTGGGGCCGGTGATCTATAACGACTACCAGGCGATTTTGGTGCCGTACGGCTCACCCGCGCGGCAGGCGGCGGATCTGGGGCAGGCGGAAATCTGCGTCGAGCCCGGCTCGCCGGAGGATGACAATCTGCAAGCCTATTTCAAGGCGCATCACATCAAGCTGCACGAATTCGTGTTCCAGGAACCCGACGAGATGCACGACGCCTACGAGGCCGGGCGCTGCGATGCGATCACCGCGCGGCGCTCTCTGCTGGTGGGGCTGCGCGGCAATGCCGAAGGGGCGCGGCAGGATGATGTGCTGCTGCCGGATGATCTGGGCGACAACCCGGTGCGCGTGGCCAGCCGCCCCGGGCTGAGCACTGTTGTTGCCGAAACCGTCGAGGAAAAGCCATGAAGTTCAAACCCGCGTTGAGCCTGATGACGGCGCTGAGCCTGCTGCCGGCGCAGTTTGCCTGGGCGGCCGCCACTGTGACCCCGCAGCCCAACGGCCCGACCGTCGTGCGCGCCGAGATGGTGGCGCACGAGCCGAACCTGACCGAGGCGCAGGAGATCGCGCTGCTGCGCAAGCACGTGCAATACGTGTTCGTGCTATTCCAGGAGAACCGCTCCTTCGACTCCTATTTCGGCACCTTCCCCGGCGCCAACGGTCTGTTCAGCCAGCCGGCCAGCCAGACGCCGGGCTTCTACCAGCCGATCATGAATGTCGATGGCAGCATGGGCATGATCTCGCCCTTCCGCATCGGGCCGGACCAATACGCCGCCGATACGGACGACGTGGACCACGCGCATATCAACATGATCAAGAAGATGAACGTGGTGAACGGCAAGGCACTGATGGACCGCTTCGCCCTGGAAGAAGAGAAGAAGTACATCGCGCCGGGCGACAAGACGCCGAGCCTAATGGCCAAGCAGTTCGGCGAGTTGACCATGGCCTATGAGGATTGCGACACCATCCCGTATTTGTGGAACTACGCCTCGCGCTTCATCCTGTTCGACAATTTCTTCCAGAACACGATCGGGCCCTCGACGCCGAATGCCATCGCCATGATCGCGGGCCAGACCGGCGAGACGCAATGGGTGAAGCACCCTGATGAAGCTGTGGGCGCCAAGGGCTTGCCGAAAGGCGTGGGCGAGCCGGTGGTGGGCGATGCCGACCCGCTCTGGGGCTCGGGTAAAAATGGCGATGCCAGCGGCCAGCCGCAGAACCCCAAGGACTCAGCCAAGCACGCAGTGGTTCCCGCGCTGAACCAGACCTATGCCAGCCTGCCGCTGACTATGAACGGCGTGAACGTGAAGACGGTGACCGAGAAAGACCAGAACCCGGCCGCCGACCTCGCCGATGTGCAACAGGACATCCCGGCCATCTCCGCGAGCAAGGCGGCGGCCCTGCCCTGGGGCTGGTACGAGGAAGGCTATGACCGTGAGCCCTCGGACAAGGGCGCCGATGCCAGTCATGAAGGCTATATCGGCCACCATAACGGGCCGCAATATTTCGGCTATGTGGCGAACAACCCTGAAGAGACCACGCATCTGCACGGTCTTGGCGATTTCTTCACCGATATCGGCGCGGGCAAGCTCGCCACCACCGGCGGCGTGTACTACGTGCGCGGCGGGTTCCAGAACATCGCGGGGCTGAACCCGGCGCTGAAGGACCCGGCGGTGCAGCACAACTTCCAGGGCGATGACGACCATCCGGGCTACTCGGACGCCGCCATCTCCGAGGCGCTGGTGGCGCGCGAGGTGAACGCGATCGCGCATTCCAAGTACTGGGCGCAATCGGCGATCATCATCACCTACGATGAGTCGGAAGGCGATTACGACCATGTGCCGCCGACCTTCGTGGAATTTGACCCGCAAGGCCTGCCGCTCTCGCGCGGGCCGCGCATCCCGCTGATCGTCATCTCGCCCTATGCCCGCGCGCATATGGTAAGCCATGAGAGCGGCGACCATGCCAGCGTCATCAAGCTGATCGAGCTGCTGTTCAACCTGCCACCGATGGCTGATCTGCCCGATGAAGCGCAGGCGCGGGTGGCGGGGCTGAAGATGTATAAGCAGGCTTATCTCGGCCCAGGCGATGACGGCGTGCCGGGGGTGGGCAATCTGCTCTCGGCCTTCGACCCCGCGCGCCTGACCGGGGCGGCGAAGCCCCTGCCCGCCTCCTACGCGGTGACCGCCGACATCAACGCCATCCCGCCCTATGGCAACCAGGGGTGCAAGGCGATCGGCGTGGTGCCGGTGGATGCGGCGATGGGGATCAAAACCACCATCCCGGCGGATTTCAACCCGCGGCCGAAGACGGACCCGAGCGAGCCAGCGGCGCAGTAAAATGGCAAACGGCGCCTTCGGGCGCCGTTTTCTTGTCCAGTAAAGATGGATTGCTTCGGCCGCTCACGCGGCCTCGCCATGACGGCGGGAATTAGCCTTCTTTCAGCATCTCCAGCTCCAGCCAGCGTTCCTCGACTTTCTCCAGCCTGGCGTGCAACTCGGCCAGAGCGGCGGTGGCGGCCTGGAATTTTTTCGGATCTTTCGCATAGAGGTCCGACGTGGCGAGAATGGTTTCCTGCTTCTGGATCTCGGCGTGGAGCTTGTCG
>DATIWS010000076.1:0-5193 GCA_035519275.1 Acidocella sp.
CCGCCCTGCCCGCCGGAGCGCAGACCGTGCTCACCATCGGGGCCACCGGCCGAGTCGAGGCCACGCCGGATGAGGCGGTGGCCTCCTTCACCGTTCAGGCAATGGCGCCGGACGCCGCTACCGCCCAGGCCGGTGTAAACGCCGCGATGACCAAGGCTCTGGCCGAGGCCCGGGCCGTCTCCGGCGTGGTGGCAACCACCGGCGGCTACTATGCCAGCCAGCAGACGCAGGACACCCAGCCGCCGAAGACCGTATACCAAGCCAGCCAGTCCCTGCGGCTGGTGCTGCCGGCGGCGGATGGGCTGCCGCCCGCGCGCTTCACCGATCTGCTGGGCCGGTTGCAGCAGCAGGGGCTGTTGCTGAACGATCTGGGCGGCGATCTTTCCGCCAAGGTGCAGCAGGATGCGCAGCAGGCGGCGGTGCTGGCGGCGCTGGATCAGATCAAGGTCCAGGCCGCTGCCGTGGCGGCGCATCTGCACGAGGGCGTGGGGCCGGTGAAGACGCTGAACGTAAACGCCGCTCCCGCGCCGGGGCCAGGGCCCGTGCTGGCCATGGCCAGGGCGGCTCCCGCGCCGGTCTCCGCGCCCGGCAACATCATGGTCTCGGCCGATGTGACCGCCACCCTGGAGCTGGACGCGGCGCGCTAACTGCGCCAGCCGCTGCGCTGGGCCTCGCGGGCGGCGGCCTCGACGATATGCTCGGCCAGACGGTCGGTCACCGGCTGCGGCGGGGTTTTGCCTTTCATCATCAGCACCGAGAAATCGGGGAGTTCCGGCAGGCCTTCCTCCTGCGCCGAGAGCACGCGCACGCCCTCGGGCAGCGGGCCGGCGATGGCGCATGTCACAGCCAGACCGGCCATCACCGGCACCAGGCTGCCGGTGGCGCTGCCGGAGACATAAGCGATGCGGTAGCGGCGGCCGGATTTGTCCAGCGCGCGGGTGGTGGCGCGGCGCCAGGCGCAGTCATGCTCGGCCAGGGCCAAAGGCAGCGGGTCCTGCTTGTGCGGGGAGAAGCGCTTGGAAGTGACCCAGACCAGCGGCCCGCTGATGAGCGGCTCGGCAGGCCAGTTCCTGGTCTCATGCCCCTCGGAAACGAGGGTCAGATCCAGCTGCCCGGCCTTCAGCCGCTCCATGAGCTCGGATGAGGGCAGGCACACCACCTCCACCTCCACTGCCGTGTGACTTTCGGCAAAGCGGCGCAGCGCCTCCGGCAGGAATTGCAGGGCGTAATCGTCCGGCGTGCCGAGGCAGACCTTGCCGCTCACCGCCGGGGCCTGGAAATTGCGCCAGATATTGTCGTTGAGGGCCAGCAGCTCCCGCGCGCGGCCCAGCAGATAGGCACCATGCGGCGTCAGTTCGATGCCCTCGCCACGGCCGCGATGCAGCAGCGTCTTGCCCAGCAGGGTTTCCAGCTTTTGCATCTGCATGGAGATGGCCGCCTGGGTGCGCCCCACGCGCTGTCCTGCACGGGTAAAGCTCTGCTCCTCCGCCACGAAGACGAAGGCACGGAGCAGATCAGAGTCGAGGCCTGGAGGGAGGGACATGGAATAAGAATATTTGATTTATAAAATAATAACAATTCGTTTTTCTTATGCTCTGGCGAAGCCTAATTTATTGGTTGAGGAACAAACCGCACGGGAGTTGGGAACATGCTGGTCGCACGGCGTGGGTGGGATTTTTTCGTTGTCTTGCCGCTGGATTGGGCGCGCCGCGCCTGGGCGCGGCTGGAGGAGATGCGCCATGCCGTCAAGACCCGGCGCATTCTGGCTACGCTGGATGACCACACCTTGTCCGATATCGGGGTCTCCCGTGCCGAGGCGCTGGAGGAGATCAGGCGGATGCCCTGGGATACGAGGCCCCGGCGTTAACCGGGGACGCGGATGGCGCTCAAGCCAGCCCTGAGTGCCGCCAGGATATCGGGCAGCGAGAGGGCGACGCAGCCCGCCGTGGGCGCGTAATCCGGCGTGGCGACATGGAAGAAGATGGCTGAGCCGCACCCGGGGGTGACGGGGCTGAGATTCCAGTCCAGCACGCCGACGACATCGTAAACATGGTCAGCGCGCCAGAGTTCCTCGTGGCTCGCGGGGTAGGGCAGGCGCACGGGCTTGTTGTAGGCGGGGTCGGCCGGATCGTCGCACCAGCCATCATGCGGGCCGATGGGCTCCAGCGGCACGGCGCAGGCGGGTGGTTTTATCCGGTCGGCGCGGTAGAGCACCCTCACTAGCTGCAGCAGCCCGGACGGGGTGGCGCCGTCGCCCTCGCGCTTGGCGGCGGCGGGGGTGACGCCGGAGCGCCCATGCGCGGCGCGCAAGCGCAGGCCAGCGCCGGTAAGCACATCACCCTGGAGCAGAAACTCAACCAATGAGATGCCCAAAGCGCCGAGCTTTGGTCTCCAGGTAGGAATCGTTCACGCCGTTGGGGGCGAATTCATGCGGCACGCGCTCGAGTATTTCGATGCCGCAGGCGGCGAGGCCCTTCACCTTCTCGGGGTTGTTGGTGAGCAGGCGGATCTTGTGGATGCCGAGCGCCTCCAGCATGGCGGCGGCGATGTGGAAATTGCGCTCATCGGCCTGCCAGCCGAGCGCGCGGTTGGCGTCCAGCGTGTCCAGCCCTTGGTCCTGCAGCGTGTAGGCGCGCAGCTTGTTGATGAGCCCGATGCCGCGCCCCTCCTGCGCCAGATACAGCACCGCGCCCGCGCCCGCCTGCGCCATGCTGGCGATCGCGCCTTGCAGTTGCGGGCCGCAATCGCAGCGCAGGCTGCCCAGCAGGTCGCCGGTGAAGCATTCGGAGTGGATGCGCACCAGCGGGGCTTCCAGCTTCTCCGGCTCGCCGACGAGAATCGCCATGTGCTCGATGCCCTGGTCCAGGGCGCGGTAGGCGATCAGCCGGGCGTCGCGCGCGGCATCCAGGGGCACGGCCACCTCGGCCACCTTGGTCAGCGAGGCGGCGAGGTTCAGCGGGTAGGCCAGCAGGTCGGCGGCGGGCACCGCGAGCAGATCCGCCCCCGCCTTCTGGCTGGCCCAGCCGGGCTTCACAGGGGCCACGACCACGGCGGGCAGCAGCCGGGCGAGCTTGGCGAGCGCCAGCGCGGCCTCGGCCTCGGGCGGGGCTCCGGTGGTCTCGAATTGCGGGAGGATCTGCTCCAGCGTCGGGTCGGCGGCGCGTTTCAGCGTCTCGGTGTCGATCAGCGGCCTGGCCAGCTTCAGCGCGATGGCTGGGGCCTTGTCCGCCACCTCGTGCTGCAGCACCGCCGCGGCGCGGGAGGGGCTGAGCAGTAGCGCCGCCGGGCCGTTGGAGAGCGTGTCGACGAGGCGCAGCCCCTCGGCCCCCACGGTCTCCGCCGGGACGATGATGAGCGGGTGGCGCGCCGCCAGCACCACGGGCACGCCGCGCCTGGCCTCGGCGATGGCCCGGTGCACGGCCCGGGTGCGGGGCGTGCCGAGCGTGCCCCCCGCGATATGTGCAAGCTTTGTCATTTCGTATCATCAAATAGGGTGTACCGGGGCATCTGGCCAGAGAGGCTTACAGAGGCCGGAAAACTCTGTATATTTGCCTTCAAATACCAAGGAGGCATTCATGTCGGTCCAACGTCCAATTCTCGTGGTGGATGATGACGATGCCCTGCGCTCGGCGTTAATCGAGCAGCTTGAGCTGGACGGGGAGTTCACACCGGATCAGGCCGACTGCCTGTCGGCGGCCGAGACCAAGCTCAGCCCCCAGGCGGCGCGCTACGATGCGCTGATCCTCGATGTGGGGCTGCCAGATGGCGATGGCCGCGATTTCTGCCGTCGGATGCGCGACAAGGGTTTCAAGTCGCCCATCATCATGCTCACCGGCTCGGCCGAGGAGTCCGATGTGGTGCGAGGCCTGGATTCGGGGGCAAATGACTATATCGCCAAGCCGTTCCGCCTGAAGGAATTGCTGGCTCGGCTGCGGGCGCAGCTGCGCAGCTTCGAGACCTCTGAGGACGCGGTCTTCACCATCGGGCCGTACACGTTCCGCCCCTCGGAGCGCCAGCTGGTGGACGCCAACAGCAAGCGCATCCGCCTGACCGACAAGGAAACCGCGATCCTGAAGTTCCTCTACCGGGCCGAGGGCAAGCCGATCTCGCGCCAAGTGCTGCTGAACGAGGTGTGGGGCTACAATGCGGCGGTGACGACGCATACGCTGGAGACGCATGTGTACCGGCTGCGGCAGAAGATCGAGCCAGACACGGCGGTCTCCCGCCTGCTGTTGACCGAGAGCGGCGGCTACAAGCTTAACCCCTAAGCTTGCGAGCCGCTTCGGCCACGCAAAGCTCGAACACGTCCAGCGCGTCGAACTGGCGGGAGAGCCCGTCCGGCGGCAGGGTGAGGCCGACCCCGCCGCCATATTCCACCGCGCCCTGGATCATCAGGTTATCCACCAGCCCGAAATTTTCCACATCCAGCCCTGGCATCGGGTCCGGGCAGGCGGCCATCTGCGCCAGGGAGCGGGCGGCAAAATCCTCGGCGCTGTTGGAGTAGCCGAAGACCGGCTTGCCCTGGCCGAGGAACCAGCCAAGCTCGACCAGCGTTCCGGCATCGGCCGAGGCGCCGCGGAACGGCGTGAGATTGGCGATGATCAGGTCGCAGCCCAGCATCAAGGCGATGTCGTCCAGATAGATCCGCCGCCAGAGCTGCGCCGGGGGAAGCGAGAGGTCGAGCGCAGGGTTGAACGGGGAGACGCCGGTGAGCCCGTGGCGGGCGCAGATGGCGATTTTCGCCGCCGCCTGCGCCGCGGCATTGGGCAAGAATACATCCGGTCCGGCGAGATAGGCTTTGGGCGCGGTCATGCGGTCTACCTTCGGGGTTTGTCTCCAGTCTGCCCGGATTCGGTCGGGGATGAAATCGGGGACCAGCTGCCCCGCGCCAGCACCGCGGTGCCGTACATGAGCTGCGTGGGCGAGGGCGTGGTGGCGGCGGCGCGAAGCGCCTCCGGCAGGGTGGAGTACTCCGCTGCCGACCAGTCCGGATCGTAGAAGCTGGCGCCGTCCCAGCCCATGTCCACGCGGGAGAACGCCTCGCGCAGGCCGCGGCCAGGCAGCAAATGCCGGTAGAACTGGAAACCCGCGGCCAGTGCGTTGACCTCGCGGATCAGCTCCCGGTTCTGCGCTTGGCGGTGGCCATCGGCCCGGAACACCGGGGCGGTAGCGGGGCTGATCAGCAGGATGCTT
>DATIWS010000077.1:0-5673 GCA_035519275.1 Acidocella sp.
CCCGCCAGCTTCTGCAGGCCGAGGGTCATCTTCTCGATGCCTTCCTTGGTCTTCGGCTCGACGGAGATGTCGATCACCGGCACCGGGAACGCCATGCGCTCCAGCACCACCGGGTCCTCGGAGGAGGCCAGGGTGTCACCCGTGCCCGTGTCCTTCAGGCCGACGAAGGCCGCGATGTCACCGGCGACGACTTCCTTGATTTCCGCACGCTTGTCGGCGTGCATCTGGAACATGCGGCCGATACGCTCCTTGTGGCCCTTGGTGGTGTTCACCACCGAGTCACCGGATTTCAGCGTGCCCGAGTAAACGCGCACGAAGGTCAGCGTGCCGTACTTGTCGTTGATGATCTTGAACGCGAGGCCGGAGAACGGGGCGTTCGGGTCGGCCTTGATGCGGCGGGCGTTGGGGTCTTCCTCCTCGCCTTCCGGCGGGGCGACCTTGATGCCGGGGACGTCGACCGGGCTCGGCAGGTAGTCGAGCACGGCGTCCAGCAGGGGCTGCACGCCCTTGTTCTTGAAGGCGGTGCCGCACAGCACGGGGCGGAAGGCGCCGGTGATGGCGCCCTGCTTGATGCAGCGCTTCAGGGTCTCAACGGAGACGTCGCCCTTCTCGAAATACTCTTCCATCGCCACGGTATCGACGGAGAGAGCGGTGTCGAGCAGGTTCTGGCGGTACTCCTCGGCCTTCTCCTTGAGGTCGGCCGGGATTTCCTCGTCATGGAACTTCGCGCCCAGCTCGCCGCCTTCCCAGATGATCGCCTTCATCTCGACCAGGTCGACCACGCCGAGGAAGTTTTCCTCGATGCCGATGGGCAGCTGCAGCGGCAGCGCCACGATGTCCAGCTTCTCCTTCAGCGTGTCGAAGGCGCGGTAGAAATCGGCGCCGGTGCGGTCCAGCTTGTTGATGAAGATGATGCGCGGCACGTTGTAGCGGTCGGCCAGGCGCCAGTTGGTCTCGGACTGCGGCTGCACGCCGGCCACGCCCTCGATGATGAACACCGCGCCGTCGAGCACGCGGAGCGAACGGTTCACCTCGATGTTGAAGTCGATATGGCCCGGGGTGTCGATGATGTTGATGCGGTGGTCTTTCCACTCGCAGGTCACGGCGGCGGAGGTGATGGTGATGCCGCGCTCACGCTCCTGGTCCATGTAGTCGGTGGTGGTGTTGCCGTCATGGACTTCACCGATCTTGTGGGACACGCCGGTGTAGTAGAGGATGCGCTCCGTGGTGGTGGTCTTGCCCGCGTCGATATGCGCGGTGATCCCGATATTCCGGATCTTGTTAAGGTCAGTCTCAGCCATCAGAGCCTCCACGGGCGGGGAAAAAGGTCAAACACGTCGTGCGCCGCCCGGATGGGTTGCGCTGCTCGGGCGGCTTTTGCGGCAGCGCGCGGCTTTTGGCAAGACCAAAACATGCCCGGCCCGCCGCTGGCCCCGCCCTTCAGCCCCCTCGCGGCATGAAAAATTCTTTGCATTCCGGGGGTACGGCGCGGAGGAGCATCAGAGACTATTTTAGATGCTGCTCCGGCGAGCCGGACGGGCGGCCGTCAGAGCAGGCTCTCTCAGTCCGGCTCGCCCTGTACCGGCACCACCCCTTGGGAGGCAATCAACTCCGCCGCCTCGGCGGTTGCCGCCTCGATGGCCGGGATATCCGTGCCCTTGGCCACCAGCGTCACGCCCCATTTATCGCCGCGCTTGAACGGGTAGCTGCCGAGATCGACCTGCAGGAAACGGTCCTGGATCTCGCCCAGCCCGGCGGCGATGGAGCCTTCCAACACGCCGATGCCATACACCGCGCGCATCTCGATCCGCTCGCCGCGCGGCAGTTCCGGCTCCAGCGCCAGGAACATCGACTGCATGATCCGCGGCACGCCCGCCATCACATGCACATTGCCGATGGTGAACCCCGGGGCGATGGAAGCTTCGTTTTTGATCGGCACGGCGCCCTGCGGCATCGTCGCCATGCGCAGCCGGGCGTCGTTCACATCCTCGCCCCAACGCTCGCGCATGATCGCCGCCGTCTCCTCGTGCAGCACCCAGGGCACGCCGAAAGCGGCGGCGATGCACTCGCTGGTGATGTCGTCATGCGTCGGGCCGATGCCGCCGGTGGTGAACACGCAGGTATAGGCGGCGCGCAGCTCATTCACCGCGCCGATGATGCGTACGGGAATATCCGGCACCACTCGCGCCTCCTCCAGCTTGATGCCGAGATCGGCAAGGCGCTTGGCGATGAATTGCACGTTCACATCCTGGGTGCGGCCCGAGAGGATCTCGTTGCCAATGATCAGGATCGCGGCGGTGGGATTTTTCATAGGAAGTCCCTCAACATCGGAATGAGCGGCCGGTCGGCCGGGGGCATCGGGTACTCCACCAGGCGGTCCGGCGCCACCCAGGCCAGGGCCTGGCCCTCCTTGGCCTGCGGCTCGCCCTTCCAGCGCCGGCACAGGAATACCGGCATCAGCAGATGGAAACTGTCATACGCGTGGGAGGCAAAGACGAAGGGGGCGAAATCCTTGGGATTGGTTTCCAGCCCCAGCTCCTCGCGCAACTCGCGCGCAAGGGCGGCCTCAGGGGTCTCGCCCGGCTCCAGCTTGCCGCCGGGGAACTCCCACAGCCCGGCCATCTTCTTGCCCTCAGGCCGGCGCGCCAGCAGCACTCGGCCCTGCGAATCGATAAGCGCCGCGGCGGCCACCAGCAGCACCCCACCCTTGGGCAGTTCCGCCGCCATGCCGGAGGCGAGTAACTCGCGCTCCCGGGTGAAATGCTTCACCGGCAGTTTCTGCCCCGGGCGGCACATGAAGGCCTTCACCCCCTTGCTGGTCTGGGCGAAGCCGAGATGCCGCAGCACGGCCATGGAGGCCTCGTTATCCGCCGCCACCGTGGCGGTGACATGGCTGAGTGGCAGCGCCGCGAAGGCCCAGTCCAGCAGCCGCCGCGCGGCCTCCAGCGCGTAGCCCTGCCCCCAATGCGCGCGGCCCAGCCAGTAGCCGAGTTCGGCCGTCTTCTGCCCCTTGCCCAGGCGCAGGCCGGCCACGCCGACCAGCGCGCCGCTCTCGGCCTCCACCAGGGCGAATTGCTCGGCCCGGTGCGCCTCGCGGTCCGCCGCCGCGGCCTCGATCCAGTCCACCGCCAGTTGCGCCGGGTAGGGAAAGGGCGCATCCGGCAGGCGGCGGCAGATTTCCCAGTCGTTGATCAGCCGATGGAAATGCTCCGCGTCGTCCACGCATAGCGGGCGCAGCGCCAGCCGCGTGGTGCGCAGCACAGGGCCGGGGGGCGGCGCGGTCTCCAGCATCGGCGAATCGAATAGGTCTGGCATACGCTATGCTGTTTAGCGTGCTGTTGATCTTCCCGCCAGGACTGGGCAAGCATACTGCGCATGAATGCGGAATCCGATACCAATACGCTGATCATGGCCCAGATGGGCGCCAAGGCCCGCGCCGCCGCCGCCATGCTCGCCCGCCTGCCCGCTGGCACGCGCGACCACGCGCTGCGCCAGGCCGCCGCCATGCTGCGCCGCGACGCGCCGCAGATTCTCGCCGCCAATGCGCGGGACATGGAAGGCTTCAAGGGCAGCGCCGCCTTCGGCGACCGCCTGATGCTGAACGAGGCGCGGGTGGAAGCCATGGCGCGGGGGCTTGAAGAGGTCGCCGCCCTGCCCGACCCGCTGGCACGATCCTTGGGCGAATGGACCCGGCCCAACGGGCTGACCATCTCCCGCGTGCCGCAGCCGCTCGGCGTGCTGGGCATGATCTATGAGAGCCGCCCCAATGTGGGGGCGGATGCCGCCGCCATCGCCATCAAATCCGGCAACGCCATCGTCCTGCGCGGCGGGTCGGAGAGCTACCATTCAGCCAAAGCCATCAACGCCGCGCTGACCGAGGGGCTGCGCGCCGCCGGCCTGCCCGAGCATGCCGTGCAGGTGGCCCCCAGCACGGACCGCCGCTTCGTCGCCGCCATGCTGCAGGCCTCGGGGCTGCTGGACCTCATCATCCCCCGTGGCGGCAAGGCGCTGGTGGAACTGGTGCAGAAAGAGGCGCGCGTGCCCGTGCTGGCGCATGCCGAGGGGATGAACCACACCTACATCCACCGCTCGGCCGATTTCGCCATGGCGCGCGCCGTGCTGGCCAACGCCAAAATGCGCCGCACCGGCGTTTGCGGCGCGACCGAGACGCTGCTGATCGACGCCGCCGTGGCCCCGGCGTTGCTGCCGCTGCTAGTGGCGGACCTCTCCGCCCAGGGCTGCGCCTTCAAGGCCGACGAGGCCGCGCGGGCGATCTGCCCCGCCCTGCCCGAAGCCAGCGACAAGGATTTCCACACCGAGTGGCTGGACGCGGTGCTGAACGTGAAGATCGTCTCCGGCGTGGACGAGGCGCTGGCGCATATAGCCAGGCACGGCAGCGAGCACACGGACGCCATCATCACCCAGGACGCGGCGGCGGCGGAGTATTTCCTCGCCAACATCGCCTCCGCCGTGGGCATGTGGAACGCCTCCACCCAATTCTGCGATGGCGGCGAATTCGGCTTCGGCGCCGAGATCGGCATCGCCACCGGGCGCATCCATGCACGCGGGCCGATCGGGCCGGACCAGCTCACCACCTTCCGCTACGTCGTGCGTGGCACGGGCCAGGTGCGGCCCTGACCCTTCCGCGTTTCGGCCATCGCCGCCGGATCCGGATCGGCCTGCTGGGCGGCTCCTTCAACCCGGCGCATGAGGGGCATCTGCATGTCGCGCGGGAGGCCTGCCGCCATGCGGGGCTGGACCAGCTCTGGCTCATGGTCTCCCCCGGCAACCCGCTGAAGCCCTCCGCCGGCATGGCGCCGCTGCCCGAGCGCCTGGCAACCGCGCGGCGCATCGCCGACGGTCGGCGGATCATCGCCACGGATATCGAGGCGCGGCTCGGCACGCGCTATACTGCCGATACGATGTGCGAGCTGAAACGGCGCTTCCCCGCGGCCCAATTCGTCTGGCTGATGGGGGCGGACAACCTCGTGCAGCTGCCGCGCTGGGACCGCTGGCGCCGGATCATGCACGCCATGCCGATGCTGGTGCTGCCCCGCCCCGGAGCCACGCGCCGCGCGCTGGCCTCGCAGGCAGCGAAGGCTTATGGAAAATATCGCCTTCCGGCGCGCGCTGGGCTATGCCTTGCAGCGGCGGAGTCACCTGCCTGGATTCTCCTGCCGGTAAAGGAGAATCCAGTCTCAGCCACAGAGTTACGCCGGAAAGCAAAAGGAGCGTCGTCATAACCCGTCCGCCGACCCGCAAAACCCCCGCCCGGGGCGCTGCCACCACCGCCGCCCCGCGCAAGCGCGCGCCCAAAAAGGCCGCCGCACCTGCCGAGGCCCTGCCCGCCATGCCCGGCACGCCGCGCAAGAAGGCCGCCATCGCCGGGCCGAAGGGCAAGAAAGCCGCGCCCAAACAGCCCGTGGAACAGCTGGAGCGGCTGCAGGCGCTCATCGTCGCCACGCTGGAGGACGACAAGGCCGAGGATATCGTGGCGCTGGACCTCGCGGGCCGCGCCAGCTTCGCCGACCGCATGATCATCGCCACCGGCCTTGCCGACCGGCAGATCTCGGCCATGGCCACGCATCTGCACGAGAAGCTGCACGAGGCCGGGTTCAGGAAGCCGCTGACGGAAGGCGCGAACGGCACCGACTGGGTGCTGATCGACGCCGG
>DATIWS010000078.1:0-5468 GCA_035519275.1 Acidocella sp.
GACGAGGTGGGGCGCGGCCCGCTCGCCGGGCCGGTGCTGGCCGCGGCGGTGATCCTGCCCGCGCAACTGCCGGCGGGGATTGCTGATCTTATAGACGATTCCAAGAAACTTTCCGCCGCCAAGCGGGCGAGGGCGCTGGCGGCCTTGCGCGAGAGTGGCGCGATGATGGCGCTTGGCGCGGCCTCGGTGCGTGAGATTTATACGCTCAACATCCTGCACGCCTCGATGCTGGCGATGCGCCGCGCCATCGCGCGGTTGCCGGTGGCGCCCACGCATGTGCTGGTGGACGGCAATCGCGCTCCCGCTTGCGGCCTGCCTTGCACAACGCTGGTGGGGGGCGATGCGATTTCACTTTCCATTGCTGCTGCCTCAATCTTCGCCAAGCAGACGCGCGATTTGCTGATGCAGCGCCTCGCCGCGCGCTACCCGGTTTACGCTTGGGAGAAAAACGCCGGCTACGCGGCGGCGGTGCACCGCGAGGCGATTGTTACGCACGGGCCGACGAAGCACCACCGCATGGGGTTTGGGGCGCTGTTGCGGGGGTAGGGGAGCACCTCAGATGGTTCGCCTGACATGCCGAAATGCGCTTGGCGCCTGAATGGCGGCGGCGATGAGCGTCTCGGTGACCGGCGCAGGCGAACATGACAATTTGGTTGTGGCCCACGGGGGGGATTGGGTACCATCCAGTCCTGGGGGGCGCCGCCCGTTCGCGGAGGATTCAAGGATGCTTGAGCAAATAGGAGTTACAACGCTTGCCGAGGTGGATGAGGCTCTCGCCCGGCACGCGACATTGGCGCTGGAGGGTGGAGCCGTGCTTCTGTTCCCGGCCTTACCCTTTGCGCTGCGGCCCGAGGAAGAGGCGCTGATCAGCGCCGGGCAGGCCGCCGGAGCAGCCAAGAATGTCAGCTACGATCCGGCCAAGGACGCGCTGAAAGGCACCAGTCTGGAGGGGGCGGAGCGCGACTGCCTCGCCGGCATGATGCGCCGTTATGGCGAGTTTACCGAGGCACTGGTGAGCGCGGTCCTCCCGGCCTATGCTGGCGGGCTGACCCGGGCGCGGACGAGCTTCCGCCCGGTCGAGATCGCGGGGCGTGTCCGCTCGTGGCGGCAGGATGACACGCGCCGCCATGTCGATGCGTTCCCCACCTCGCCGGTGCAGGGGCGGCGGATTCTGCGGGTGTTCGCCAATGTGGACCAGAACGGCACGCCGCGGCGCTGGCGCGTGGGGCCTGATTTCGAGGCCTATGCGCGGGACTTCTGGCCGCTGAAGCAGCCGCTGCCCGGCGCCGCCAGCCTGCGGCATCTGCTGGGGCTCACCAAGACGCGGCGCTCACGCTACGACGAGGCGATGCTGGCCCTGCACGATGCCGCCAAGCGGGACATGGGCTGGCAGAATTCCTCCCCGGCGAAGGAACTCTCCTTCCTGCCCGGCCAAGTCTGGATGGTATACACCGACCAGGTGGCTCATGCCGTGCTCTCCGGCCGCAACGCGCTGGAACAGACATTCCTTGTCGAGCGCGACTGCATGCTGCTGCCGGAACGCGCGCCGCTGGCCGTGCTCTCGCGCATGGCGGGGCGGGACATGCGCCGCCCGCTGTGGTGAGGCTGGGGCTACACGGCGACTGAATGAGCGTGCAGGTCGTGCGCGCCCTGTTCCCGCAGGATGCGCATGGCCTTTTCCTCGGCGGCGGCATCGCGGACGCTCACCCACAGCACGAGCCCGCCGCGTGTAAGCTGCTCCTGAACCCGCGCCGCATGGTGGTGGTGGATCATGCCGCCCAGCACGGCGCCGATCAGCCCGCCAGCACCCGCCGCCACGACCGCCGGTATGGGGCCGCCAATCCCCGCCAGGGCCAGCCAGCCCAGCGAGGCCAGAGCCGGCGCGGGGAAGGCCTCCGCCTCCAGCCTGGACATGCGCGAGAAGAACGTCTCCCGCGGCACGCGCGGATCGTCCTCGACCTCACGCACCTGCTGGTAGCGGTGCCCGAGCGCGCCGGCCACTGTCTCCTCCGTGGCCAGGACGGAAAATGCTGCGCGGTCGAACCCTTCGGTCTCCAGCGCGAACACGGCGCGGTCCAGCGCGCCCGGCTCGTCAAACGCGGCTACAATTTCCCGGATGGAATTTGGCATGGTCGTCGTCCTTTGTGGCCGCTAGAGAGTAGCTGGATGTGAGGTTCCGTAAACTTACACCTGTTCAAAATGCAACCAGTTTTTGGTTGGCAGCCGTATACGCACGAAGCGCCCCAGGATCGGTTCGCTAGGTCTAAAAATCAGAGGCTTGCCGTCCGACCCGTAGAGGCAAATCTCCCTGTATCCATCTTCGCTGCCGTCAATATCGATGGCGATCCTGTTGGCGCGCCTGACCAATTCCTCATGTTCCACGCGGTTGAAAACCCGGATTTCCGAGATCGAGCTTTGCGTCTCCTTTTTGTGCAGCGCGACGTTTTTCAGCGGCGGGCGAGGCGGCATCTCGAAGAGAGAATAGCTATGAATTTTGTCGATATTTTCGTAATTCGCCTGGACACTATCAGTTCTGCCCAAGCTGATGCTCCAGGCGGCGTCTGGGTATTTTTTAGATGGTGCTTGTTTTTTGTAATGCTGATTGTCTTATGAATGGCTTCGGCATTTTGGCACAGCTTTTCCGCGAATTGTTTTGATGGGACTTCACCGGCTGATATTGTTGCGGCCAGATAATCTTTAGCGCGGATGCGCCGGTGCCTTTCAAGCTGCTGGCGCTCGCCGATGGTGCGATGCCTTGACCCCGTATCGGCCATGCAGTCAGCCTAATACTGAATCAGTTCCCGCACATCGGCATGGGTTCGCCATTCATAGCCGTCCTCGCTGGAGACCAATGCCTGCAGTTGCGCCTCGGTCGCCTTCCATCGTTCCACGGGGAACACGTAGAATTGGTAACGGGCATCCCCCACCGGCACCAAATCCACATCGCCGCGCTGTTGTGGATGGAAGAGGCCCTTGATCGGCATATGGATCGTTTCTGCCGCCTCCGACAGCCACGCCGCCAGCCAGCTGAACGTGCTGACGCTGACCACGATATTCACCGCATGGCGGATGGTCTCGAAATCGATCAGTGGTGAAACATGCGGCAGAAACTTGCAGCCAGAGAATGCCCGCCGGATCGCCTCGGAATAAGCGTCGTCGCCGAGCTGTCCCATGATCACCGGCTCCAACTTGGTCCGTTCGGCGATATGACGGTAATAGGAAATCGGCACGGGGCCATAATCCGGGTGAAATGCCGTCAGAATTTCGCTGCCGCGGACATTGATCAGCAATTGCGAGCGGCTCAATGTCGGAAAATCAAGGTCGTCCGGGCAGCGGAAATGGGCACCGAACGCGGCGCGGTCGGGATAAAATTCCAGCCTCTGCACATAACCCGCGAACGACAGGCTGTCATAAACGCGCCGCTTGAACAGGGTGCCCAAATGCTCGAACGAATGTTTGTGCCCCCCATCGATGCTCAGCACACGGCCAGGCAACTCTATTTTCTGGGATGAAAGCCCAAACATCGGAATCTGATATCCGGTCAGCTCCGCATCGTCCAACCGGCTCTGCAACTGCTTCAGATAGGCGTATTGGAACATGGCGTTGCCCGGATTGGCGCGTTTTTTCATCTGAAGCCTGATCGCTGCCACGCTTGTTTCCCCCTATCCACGCTCACAATAAACCGATATTTCCCAGATAGCCGGCGTTGCCCCCTGGCTGAGGCCGGAATAGCCGGATTCCGACCCAACCGGAAGGCGGAACGGCATAGTGAATGCACCCTGTTGATCTTCGCTGAGAAGTCCCCCACCTCAGTTCATCGATCACCCAATTCGTCGTCGCCCGCGGGGAAAAAATGCAGGTTCGCGTCCATCGTTGCATGATTCGCGTCTGGGGTTTTTGGAAAATGGGTCAAAATCGCCAGTGTTTCTTCGGGTGTCTTGGTAAAGTCAGGGCCTGATAACGCGGCCAAGGCCGCTGTCTGGTCGCCTCTGTCCAATGCATGAGACGCTGCCACCAGATGGTCGATCACTGACTGCGACGGCGCGTTCTCCGGCACGCCAAGTACGCCGCGCACCTCGGTGCGTGCATCCAGCATCTCCTGCTTCGTGGTTGAGTCCATGGTGATCCAGCGGCCACCGGTCGAAAACTGCCCCGCCATGGCGTCAAGCGATGCGATTGCCAACGCCATCCGGGCAGGCTGCCCTTGCATCGACCCAGGATAAGCGAATGCGATCATGGCGTCGTTGACGGCGGCCATCGCCGGATCTTGTCCCACGACAGAATTGCCAAACGCATCCTCGGGTAAATACCCCGTCGTTGGTGCGGGCACTACATGAACACAACCGGCCAAGGCCAGAAAAACCAAGGGCAGCAACGGAATTCGGTTCATCGTCTTCACCTCTATGCAGGATATAGGGTGGCTAACCCGCTTTTACCCAGCCCGTCTCTTCCTGCTTCCAATAGGCGAGGCTGTGCCCCGCCGCCTTTGCCTCGCGCCAGCGGGTGCGCGCCGCCATCACGGCTTCTTCGTCATTGCCGTCGAACAAATCGAACACACGTTTGAACCCCGCAACATCCGCCTCCGCCCCGCCGATGCGGAACAGGAATGCGGCACCCGCCGGGTTGTCGCCATCCAGGGTCAGAAAAACCGGCTGCCATTCCGGGTGCGGGGTTTTGGCTGTGCCGTGGGGCAGCCAGTCCGGGTTGGGGCAGGTCCATAGCGCCGCGTCGAGGTGCTTCAGCGTGGCTTCATCCGGACACACCACCAGCGCGCGCTCGCTTAGCCCCAGGGTACGGCCCAGCAGGGCCGGCAGGGCGGCGGAAACATCTGAGCGGGTGAGGTGGTAGAACCCGATCTCCGCCATCAGCCCGCCAGTGCCTGAGCCACCTGCGCTGCCACGGCGCGGAAGGCAGCGGCAACTTCGCTCCCCGGCTGGGCTGCCACCACCGGCGTCCCGGCGTCACCGGCCTCGCGGATGGCGAGCTGCAGCGGAACCTCGCCCAGGAATGGGACGCCGATGCGCTCGGCCTCGGCCCGCGCCCCGCCATGGCCGAAAATATCCGTCCGGTGCCCGCAATTGGGGCAGCAGAAATAGGACATGTTCTCCACGATCCCCAGTACCGGCACGCCGACCTGGTTGAACATCTGCACGCCGCGCCGCGCGTCGAGCAGCGCGATGTCCTGCGGGGTGGAGACGATCACCGCGCCATGCGGCTTGGCCTTCTGCGCCAGGGTAAGCTGGGCGTCACCCGTGCCGGGCGGCATGTCCACCACCAGCACGTCCAATTCGCCCCATTCCGCCTGGCCGAGCATCTGGTTCAGCGCCCCCATCACCATCGGCCCGCGCCAGATCAGCGCCTTTTCCTCCGGCACCAGGAAGCCGATGGACATCACCTTCAGCCCCCAGGCCTCCAGCGGGATCATCTTGCCGCCGCGCACCTCGGGCCTAGTGGTGATGCCCAGCATT
>DATIWS010000079.1:0-2049 GCA_035519275.1 Acidocella sp.
GGCGGGCGCAAGCTGCACACGGACGCGGACTTCGCCATGGCCCTGCTGGAGGAAGCCCATACCGGCGTGGTGCAGGGCTCCGCCTTCGCCATGCCCGGGCATATCCGCATCTCCACCGCCACGTCCGAGGCGGTGCTGGCCAAGGCCTGCGCGCGCATCGCTGAGTTCAGCGCCGCCTTGCGCTGAGCCGATCCGCCTCCACATCCTCCGGACACACAACCCCGGAGGAAAAACGATGCCCGACGTGAAATACACCGCCCATGGCCACGCGACCGGCGGTCGTGACGGCCAGGGGGCGAGCGATGACGGCCGCATCTCCGTGAAACTCTCCGTGCCCAAGGAGCTGGGCGGCGATAGCGGCCCAGGCACCAACCCTGAGCAGCTCTTCTCGGTCGGCTATTCGGCCTGTTTCCTCGGCGCGCTGAAATTCGTGGCCGGGAAGGAGAAGGTGGCGCTGTCCCCCGAAACCAAGGTCGCGGCCGATATCGGCATCGGCCC
Source organism: Acidocella sp. (assembly GCA_035519275.1). Classification (GTDB taxonomy): domain Bacteria; phylum Pseudomonadota; class Alphaproteobacteria; order Acetobacterales; family Acetobacteraceae; genus Acidocella. The sequence goes on from DATIWS010000079.1 coordinate 499, forward strand.
GCGCGAGGACGGCACCGGCTTCGGCATCACCGCCGCGCTCACCATCAGCTCTCCAGGGCTGGACAAGGCAAAGCTGGAAGACCTGGTGCAGAAGGCACACATCGTCTGCCCCTACTCCAACGCCATCCACAAGACCGTGGACGTGAAGCTGGCAGTCGCTTAACGCCCACAAGCCAACGCCCCGGCGCGCCGAAAGGCGCGCTGCGGGCAGCGCCGCGGCGAACAATTATCACATTTCAGGGAGTACGGTGGTGGAGCTAAGCGGAATCGAACCGCTGACCTTCTGCATGCCATGCAGACGCTCTACCAATTGAGCTATAGCCCCGTACCGTCGTGGGAGCGGCGTATAAACCGGGTTGCACAGGAAGATCAAGTGGGGGGATGGAAGGAAATGCAGATTATGTTAAGCACCCCTCATGCCGGGTTAGCACAGTGGTAGTGCAGCGGTTTTGTAAACCGAAGGCCGGGGGTTCAAATCCCTCACCCGGCACCAGTATTGTCTCCCCATGATCATCTCCGCACCGCGCCTGTTTCTGGGCGATTCCTTCACCGGCCCCGGCGCTGTGGCGCTGGAGGGCGGTCGCATCACCCGCATCATCTTTGGCGATGTGGAGGCAGACATTCGTTTAACGCATGGCTTCCTCGCCCCCGGGCTGATCGACCTGCACAATAACGGCGCCTTTGGGGTGGATTGCGCCACCGCTACGCCGGAAGAGTGGGATGTGTTCGTCGCCGGGCTGGGGGCCTGCGGTGTCACCGCCGTGCTGCCCACCGCCATCACCGCACCGCTGGCCGATCTGGCACAGGCGGCCCAGCGCGTGGCGGCGGCCCAGGCGCGGCATGGGGCGATTCTCGGCCTGCATCTGGAAGGCCCCTTCCTGGCGCCCGAGAAGCGCGGCGCGCATCTGCAGGAATATCTGCGCCTGCCGGATGAAGCGGAGATCGACGAGCTTCTGGCCATGGGCAATGCCTTGCGCCTCGTCACCCTGGCGCCGGAACTGCCGGGCGCCATGGCCGCCATCACCCGGCTGCGCGCCGCCGGGGTGGCGGTAGCGCTCGGCCATACCGGGGCCGACGCCGCCACCATGCGCGAGGCTGCCGCAGCGGGCGCTACCCTGGTGACGCATGTATTCAACGTGCAGTCACCCCTGCATCACCGCGCCCCGGGCGCGCCGGGCGTGGCGCTTACCGACCCGCGCCTCTCCCCCTGCCTCATCGTCGATGGCGTGCATGTCGCGCCGGAACTGCTGGCCATCGCCTTCGCCGCCTGCCCCCGCGCCATCGCCGTCACCGACTCCATCCTGGTCGCCGGGCTGGAACCGGGCGCCAGACGGGAATTCGGCGGCGCGCCAGTCACACTCGGGCCGCAAGGTGTGGGCTTGCGGGCGGATGGCACCATCGCCGGGGCGGGGATCACCCTGGATGAAGGCGTGCGCCGCCTCATCGCCGCCGGCGTGGCGCCCGAGACCGCCCTCGCCGCCGCCGCATCCCGCCCGGCTCTCGCCCTGGGGCTGACAGATCGCGGCGTGCTCACCCCCGGCGCGCGGGCGG
>DATIWS010000080.1:0-3783 GCA_035519275.1 Acidocella sp.
GGATGCTCTGCGGGTCCAGCGGGTTAAGCTCCACCACCCAGCCGAAGCGCGGCGCCTGTGCCGGGTCGGCATAGCCGTAGCCGACATTGGCCAGACGCTTCAGCCACACGTCGCCCACGCTCTCGCCGAGCAGCACATTGCCCCAGGGGGTGGGGCAACCTGCTCGCGGCGCGAGCACGCCCTGCACGGTGCCGCCGAGCACTGCCGCGACGGGGCCGGACATCTGGCACAGTGTGCCGTCGGCAATGCGGCGGGACTGGTAGCCGCCATCCTCCGTGACCCAGCGTCCGCCGAGATATTCCAGGTTGATGATGGTAACACCCTGTTCACGCCCCGCGACATCCGGGTTGTCCACCCCGCCGGGGAAGACCATGCGCGACGGCACATCCGGCGTGGCCACGACCAGCACCTTGCGGGGAATGCCATCCTCCGCCGGGGGCGGGTTGATCAGCCCGACGATCACGCCGTCATAGGGAAACTGGCTGTCGGCCTGGTCGCCGGTCAGCGGATATGGGTTGAAGACTGGCGCCTGCGGCAATACGCCGTCGCCCCAGCGGGCGATGACGATCCGGTTGAAGGCGTCTCCCACGGTATCGTCGAGCGTAGCCGCCTGCGGGTTAGGCCGCGAGGGCGGGGCGGCTGCCGCGGTGCCCAGCGCGGATTGCGCCCGCGCCGTTGCAGCGGCAAGGCAGCCCATGGAAACGCCGGGGAGGAAAACCCTCCGGCGCATCAGTTAAAACCCGCTGCCGCCGCCGGTGCCCCCGATATTGGCGGGCGTCGCGCCGATGCCGCCGCTGGTGTCCGATGCCGCACCCAGCGGGTTGTAGCTGCCTACGCCGCCGACCAGCATTTGGAAGAAGCCGGCATGCCCGCCCGGCACCGGTGTGCGGTTGCCATCCATGGCCACATGCACGGCATCCTGGGTGTCCTTCTGGGTGATGCTCTGCAGCACGCCGTTATTGTCGAAGGCCACGACCACGACATGCTGCCGCTGAACACCCTCGGTCTGGCCAATGCGCATGTGCGTGACCTGAGACACGTAATCCCAGTTGTTCTGGTTGAACTGCTCCACGAAGGTCGGCGGGCCGAGCACCGCCTGCACGTCAGCCTGCTGGGAGAGGCCCGGGGTGAGCTCCTTGAGGTCATGCTGCGACACCGCCACGCCGCGGTAGTGCGGCGCGTCCGAGAAGATGGCGCAGCCGGGCAGGGTCAGTAGCGCGCAGGACAGGAGCGAAAACTTCAGCTTGGCAGTGCGCACGCGATGATCCTCAATTTTACGACAAGGTCTTCTCCGGCTGGGTCTCACGGCTGGGGCTTTCGTGTCAATGCGCGGCGACTATATTACCCGCATGGACGAAGAACTTAGCCGGACCGTCAAGGCCGGACTCATACATGAAAACCCGCAAACACACGAGGTGGAGGCGGACGAAGCCGCCCGCGCCGCATTGGCGGGGCGGTTTGGCCTGCCTGGAATCTCCCGGCTGCGCGGCGATTTCACCCTGCGGCACGAGCGCAGCGGGACGATTGCCGCAACTCTGAAGATGCGCGCGCGAGTTACGCAGGTCTGCGTGATCAGCCTGGAGCCGTTCGAGACCAGCATCGAGGAGGAGGCGGAATTGCGCTTCGTGCCTTCCGAGACCCTGCCGGAGGACGAAGACGAGGAATTCCCGCACGACTCCCTGGAGGGGCCGGATGAACTGCCTTACATCAACGGGCTGATCGATCTCGGCGCCGCCCTGGCCGAGCAGCTGGCCCTGGCGCTCGACCCGTACCCGCGCAAGCCGGACGCGGAACTCCCGCCCGAGGCGACCGACGACTCCGCCAACCCCTTCGCAGCGCTCAAAAGCAGGTTCGCCAAGCCGGATTAGCCCCCGGTTTTTCAAGGAAAGCGCACCGCGCCAACAGGGATTGCCGGGTTAAGTGGCTGGTATGACTTGCGATGCGGCGGCGGCTCTGCTACGCCGCGCCTTCCAATCACTCAAGACTGAATTTTTAAGGCGTAAGCTCATGGCCGTACCTAAACGTAAAACCTCCCCGTCGCGCGCTGGCATGCGCCGCAGCCACCACGCTCTGCGCGCCGAGGCGCATGCCGAGTGCGCCAACTGCGGCGAGCTGAAGCGCCCGCACCACGTTTGCGCCCATTGCGGCCATTACGACAATCGCGAGGTTGTCGGTGCCGGCAAGGATGCCAAAGGCGTCGTTCGCGTCTAAGCAGTAGAGTTTCAGCCAGGCGGTGATGGATAACGCCCGAGGTATACAATGAGCCGGAACGATATACTGGCTGTGGATGCCATGGGCGGAGACCACGCTCCTGAGGCGATCATTGCCGGGCTGGACATTGCCGCGGAACGCCACGAGAACGCCCAGTTCCTGGTCTTCGGGGACGAGGCGCGGGTTGCTCCGCTTATCGCCGCGACCAAGCGGCTGAAGCGTTGCTGCACGCTGCGTCACGCAGCGGAAGTCATCACCGGCGACATGAAGCCGACGGTGGCGCTGCGCCTGCGCGACTCCTCGATGCGCCGGGCGATCGACGCCGTGTTGAGCGGCGAGGCCGCCGGCGTGGTCTCGGCTGGCAATACCGGGGCGCTGCTCGCGCTCTCCAAGATCGTGCTGAAGACCCTGAAGGGGATCGACCGCCCGGCCATGGCTGCGACCGCACCGTCGCTTCGTGGGGACGTGGTGATGCTCGACCTTGGCCTGAACGTGGTCTGCGACTCCCGCAACCTCACCGAATTCGCGCTAATGGGCGATGTCTTCGCCCGCATCGTGCTGGGCCTGCCGGCCCCGTCCATCGGCCTGCTGAATATCGGCTCCGAGGAAGGCAAGGGCGACGAGATCCTGAATGCCGCCGCGGCCAATCTGCGCGAAAGCCAGATCGCCGGGCAGTTCTACGGCTTTGTCGAAGGCCATGACATCGCCGCCGGCACGGTGGACGTGGTGGTGACTGACGGCTTCACCGGCAATGTGGCGCTGAAGACGGGGGAGGGCGCACTGAAACTGGTCGGCGAGCTGCTCCGGCGCGTGTTCTCCGCCGGGCCGCTGGCCAAGATGGGCTATATCTTCGCCCGCGGCTCGCTGAAGCGCCTTAAGGAAACCCTGGACCCTCGCCGCTATAACGGCGCCGTGCTGCTTGGCTTGAACGGCGTGGTCGTTAAATCCCACGGCGGCACGGATGAACTGGGCTTTGCCCACGCGGTGGATGTGGCGCTGGATATGATCGCCAACGATTTCAACAGCCGCATTGCCGAAGGGCTGGCGGCAATGGACAGCGCCTTGCTCGCAGCCAGGCCTGTAGCCGCACAGAATGTCTGATACCCTGATCCGTCGCGCCGTACTCACCGGTACGGGCGCCTATTTGCCTGAAAAAATTGTCACCAATGCCGAGATGGCGCAGCGTGTGGACACCTCGGACGAGTGGATCGCCGAGCGCACCGGCATCAGGCAGCGTCATTTCGCCGCCCCGCACGAGACCGCAACCTTCATGGGCGCCGCCGCCGGACGGGCCGCGCTGGAAGCCGCCGGGCTGAAGCCCGAGGCACTGGGGGCCATCATCGTCGGCACCTCCACGCCGGACAATGCCTTCCCCTCCACCGCCGTGCATATCCAGGCGGCACTCGGGGCCAGCCGCGCCTATGGGTTCGACCTCTCCGCCGCGTGTTCTGGCTTTATTTATGGCCTCTCCGTTGCCGACGCGATGATCCGCGCCGGCCAGGTGGAGAGCGTGCTGGTCATCGGGTCCGAGGTCTATTCCCGCATCCTGAATTTCGAGGACCGCGGCACCTG
>DATIWS010000081.1:0-3950 GCA_035519275.1 Acidocella sp.
GAGGCCACCGCCATGGCGATGGTGGAAGCGCTGGTGCCGGAATTTTTACCGCCGCCCGGTCTCGCCGTTTCCGCCGCCGCGGAGTAACACGGGGATCATGGACGCAGCTCACTTCCCGCCGGTTCCCTTCCTCGACCTCAAAGCCCAGCAGGCGCGCCTCGGCCCCAACCTGCGCCAGCGGCTGGACGCGGTGCTGGCGCACGGCCAGTTCATCCTGGGGCCGGAGGTGGCCGAACTCGAGGCTAAACTGGCGGCGTTCTGTGGGGCGAAGCACTGCGTCACCGTCAGCTCCGGCACGGACGCCTTGCAGATCGCGCTGATGGCCGAGGGCGTCGGCCGGGGCGACGCGGTGTTCCTGCCCGCCTTCACCTATACCGCCACCGCCGAGGTGCCGCTGCTGCTCGGCGCCACGCCGGTTTTCGTGGATGTCGATCCCCGTACCTTCCAGATCGACCTCGACAGCCTGAAAACCCGCATCGCCCAGGTGAAGCAGCGCGGCGAACTGCGCTGCCGCGCCATTATCGGGGTGGATCTGTTCGGCCAGCCCGCTGACTGGGCGGGCTTAAGCGCCATCGCCGCGGCGGAAGGACTGTTCACCCTGGATGACTGCGCGCAGAGCTTCGGCGCGGCGCAGGATGGCGAGCGCCTGGGCAAGGCGGCAGACGCCACGGCCACCAGCTTCTTTCCCTCCAAGCCGCTCGGCGCCTATGGCGATGGCGGCGCGCTGTTCACCGAGTCCGACGAACGCGCGGCGCTGTACCGCTCGCTGCGCACGCATGGTGAGGGCACGACCCGCTACGAGGTGCTGCGCATCGGCATGAACGGGCGGCTGGACACCATGCAGGCCGCCGTGCTGCTGGCCAAGCTGGAGGTGTTCGAGGACGAGATCGCCCGGCGCGAGGAGATCGCGCGGATTTACGACGCCGAACTCGCCGGGGTGGTGGAAACACCCGCCCGCGTGCCCGGCGCGCAGAGCGCCTGGGCCGTGTATTCCGTGCTGCTGCCCGAGGCCGCCCAGCGTGACGCCGCCCGCGCCGCGTTGCAGGCCGCCGGCATCGGCAACGCCGTGTACTATCCGCGCGCGCTGCATCAGCAGCCCGCCTATGCCGCCTGCCATGACGGCGTCATCCTGCCGGTCGCGGAATCCCTCGGCGCGCGCATCCTGGCTCTGCCCATCCACCCCGACCTCACCGACGAGCAGGCACGGCGCGCCGCCGCCACGCTGCGCGCGGCAGTTACCGGCTAAGCCATGCCGCGCGGCGATCTGTTCCCGGACATCTCCCCGTTCGAGACCGGATATCTGCCGCTCGATAACGGCCATGAGATGTACTGGGAGCAATCCGGCAACCCGCAGGGCCGCCCGGTACTGTTCCTGCACGGCGGCCCGGGCGCCGGGGCCGGCGCGGTGCACCGGCGCTTCTTCGCCCCCAATGTCTGGCGCATTGTCATCTTCGACCAGCGCGGTGCCGGACGCTCACGCCCGCTGGCTGGGCTGGTCGCGAACACCACGCAGCACCTGATCGCCGATATCGAGATGCTGCGCGAATTCCTCGGCATCGACCGTATGCTGCTGTTCGGCGGCTCCTGGGGCTCCACCCTCGCCCTCGCCTACGCCCAGGCGCACCCCGAGCGGGTCACCGGGGCGGTGCTGCGCGGCATTTTCCTCGGCCGTCCGATTGAGGTGGACTGGTTCCTCTACGGGCTGCAGCGCGTCTTCCCCGACGCGCACGCGGCCTTCGCCAATTTCCTGCCCGAGGAGGAGCGCCACGACCTGCTGGCCGGCTACCTCAGGCGCCTGACCGACCCGGACCCCGCCGTGCACGGCCCCGCGGCGCGGGCCTGGAGCGTCTATGAGGGTTCGTGCTCAACCCTGCTGCCGAGCTTCGACGCCGTCTCCGCCTACGCGCAGGACCGCTCGGCCATCGGCCTGGCGCGAATCGAGGCACATTATTTCAACCACGACCTGTTCCTGCCGGAAGGCGGGCTGCTCGCGCATATGCACCGGCTGCAAGGCATCCCGGCCGAGATCATCCAGGGCCGCTACGACATGATCTGCCCGGCGCAATCCGCTTTCGAGCTGGCGGCGGTCTGGCCCACGGCGCGGCTCACCATCGTGCCCGATGCCGGGCATTCCGCACTGGAGCCAGGGGTACGCCTCGCCCTCATCGCCGCGCTGGAGCGTTGCCGCGCCTTGACATGAGCCTCACGGATAGGGTGATCTCCTGCCTCAAGGTCGGAGGAACGATGTGAGCCTGTCTCGCCGGAATCTGTTACGCTTTGGCCTTGCGCTGCCGGCCATGCCCGCCCTGGCGGACACCACCCCCACCGCCCTGCTGATGGGCACCGGCTCTCCGGGCGGGGATTACGCGCTTTTCGGCCCGGCCTGGGGCCAGCTCGCCGCCGCGCAGACCGGCGTGGGCATCGCCTACCGCGCCACGGGCGGTTCGTCCACGAACATATTGCTGATCGAGGAAGGCGTGGCTGAGTTGGGGCTCACTACCGTGGCCGTGGCCCGCCAGGCCCGCTTTGGCACCGGGGCCTGGACGGCTGGGGTGAAATTCCAGACCTTCCGCGCGCTGTTCCCGATGTTCCCCTCGGTGCTGCAGATCGTCTCGCCACAGGCGACCGGGATCACCTCGCTCAACGCGCTGACCGGGCAGGTGATCGGGGTCGGCCCCGATGGCAGCAGCGGCGCCACCACCGTGGCGGATATTCTCGCCAGCATCGGCGTGCACCCCAAGGCCACAGTGACAGGCGGCTATATCAAGCAGATCCACAACATGCTGTCCGGGCAGATCGCGGCCTGCGCCTTCATCGGCGCGCCGCCGCTGCCCGCCATCGCCCAAGTGGCGATGACGCATAACCTCTCGCTGATCGGCTTTTCCGGGGCGCAGGCGGCGCAGGTGGCCCGCGTGGTGCCAGGCATGAACCCGATGGCGCTGAAGGCCGGACTGTTCCCGGGCCAGCGCATGGGGATCGGCAGTGTCGGCACGATGAACATCGCTATCGGCGCCGCCAGCCTGTCCAAGGATCTCGCGCAGGCAATCACCAAGGCGGCGCTGGACCACGTGGCAACGCTCGCCGCCGTGATCGACACCCCCCAGCACCCATCATCGGTGAGCAGCATCACCAGCGCGGGCATCACCTTCCATCCCGGCGCCGCGGTGGCGCTGCGCCATGCCGGGTTCCACGTGCCGGATAAATTCGTCGAGGCCTGAGAGGCAGCCTCTTAGACGAGCCGGCCGTCGCGCAGGGTCACCTGCCGGTCCATGCGCGCGGCAAGCTCCGGGTTATGCGTGGCGATCAGCGCCGCGACATTCTCCGAACGCACCACATGGAGCAGCTCCTCGAACACGATGTTGGCGGTGGCGACATCGAGATTGCCCGTCGGCTCGTCGGCCAGCAACAGCGAGGGCCGGTTGGCCAGCGCGCGGGCGATGGCCACGCGCTGCTTCTCGCCGCCCGAGAGCTTGCCTGGCGGATGCTCCGCGCGCGCGGCGAGGCCGAATTTCTCCAGCAGTTCCCGCGAGCGCTTATTGGCCGCGGCTTCCGGCGCCCCGGCGATCATCTGCGGGATGGAGATGTTCTCCAGCGCCGTGAACTCCGGCAGCAAATGGTGGAACTGATAGACGAAGCCGATCTTGCGCAGGCGGATGGAGGTGCGTGCATCATCGCCCAGCGCCCCGGCATCCGTGCCATCGATGATCACCCGACCGTCATCGGGCTTTTCGAGTAGCCCGGCGAGGTGCAGCAGGGTGGATTTACCCGAGCCCGAGGGGGCGACCAGGGCGACGATCTCGCCCCGGCGCACGGAGAGTTCCGCGCCCTCGAGCACGGTCAGCGCCTCGGCGCCGGTCCTGTAGGTACGCTGGATGGCTTCCAGCCGGAGCAGAACATCACTCACTGCGCAGCGTCTCCACCGGGTCGATATGCGAGGCACGCCAGCTCGG
>DATIWS010000082.1:0-4081 GCA_035519275.1 Acidocella sp.
GCCCGGCAGGTGTTCGAGGAAGTGGATGACGTTCTGAAGCAGAAGCTCTCCAAGCTGATGTTCGAGGGCCCGTCCGAGGAGCTGACACTGACCGAGAACGCCCAGCCGGCGCTGATGGCGGTTTCCCTGGCCGTGCTGCGGGTGCTGCAGGCGGAGGGCGGGATCAGTCTGAAGGACAAGGCGGCGCTGGTCGCCGGGCACTCCCTGGGTGAATACGCGGCCCTGGCAGCGGCGGAGTCCTTCTCCGTCGCCGACACCGCGATGCTGCTAAAGCTGCGCGGCCAGGCCATGCAGAAAGCCGTGCCCGCTGGCCTGGGCGCCATGGCGGCGCTGCTCGGCGTGGAGATGGACATCGCGCGCGAGATCTGCGCCGAAGCCGAGACGGGGCCCGAGGGGCGCGAGATCGTCTCCGCCGGCAACGACAATGGCGGCGGGCAGGTCGTTATCTCCGGCCACAAGGCGGCGGTGGACCGCGCCATCGAGATCGCCAAGGGCAAGGGCGTGAAGCGCGCCATGCTGCTGCCGGTCTCCGCCCCCTTCCATTGCGCCCTGATGGCCCCGGCGGCGGACGCCATGGCCGAGGCCTTCGCCAACACCCCGCCCCGCACCCCGGTGGTGCCCGTGGTGGCGAACGTGACCGCGCAGAAGGTGACCGACCCCAACATGATCCGCGACCTGCTGGTGCAGCAGGTGACCGCCACCGTGCGCTGGCGCGAGAGCGTGCAGGAAATGATGGCGCTGGGCGTGACCAATTTTGTCGAGCTTGGCACCGGCAAGGTGCTGGCCGGGCTGGTCAAGCGCATCTCGCCGGATGCCACCGCCATCTCCGCCGGCACGCCCGCCGATATCGAAGCCCTGCTGAAGGTTCTGTAAATGTTTGATCTGACTGGCAAAACCGCGCTGATCACCGGCGCTTCCGGCGGCATTGGCGCCGAGATCGCCCGCGCGTTGCACAAGCAGGGCGCCGTGGTGGCGCTCTCCGGCACACGGCGCGAGGCGCTGGACGCCCTGGCCGCCGAGTTGGGCGAGCGCACCCATGTGCTCCCGGCCGATCTCTCCCAGCCCGAGGAAGCCGCGCGGCTGATCGCCGATGCCGAGGCCGCTCTGGGCAAGGTGGACATCCTGGTGAACAATGCCGGGCTGACCAAGGACGGCCTGGCAATGCGCATGTCCGACGCCGACTGGGAGAAGGTTCTCAATGTGGACCTCGCGGCACCCTTCCGCCTGATCCGCGCCGCGATGAAGTTCATGCTCCGCCGCAAGGCCGGGCGCATCATCAATATCGGCTCCATCGTGGGCACCACCGGCAACCCGGGCCAGGCCAATTACTGCGCCGCCAAGGCCGGGCTCATCGGCCTCACCAAGTCGCTGGCGCAGGAAGTCGCCTCGCGCGGCATCACCGTGAACCTCGTGGCCCCGGGCTTCATCGAGACTCCGATGACCGATGCCCTCACCGACGCCCAGCGGGCCGATCTCTCCGGCAAGATTCCGCTCGGCCGCCTGGGCACGCCCAGGGACATCGCCGCCGCGGTGGTGTATCTGGCCGCCGAGGAAGCCGGCTGGGTCACCGGTGCCACGCTGCATGTCAACGGCGGCATGGCGATGATCTGAACCGCTTCCTGGGCAAGGCGGCTTGGCGTGGCGCGCATAACCATGCTAAGCGCCGCCTCGTCTAGGGTTAACGATGTATCCCCAGCGGTGCTAAGGTTGCACCGTCACCATCATTCTAGTTGCAGGAAAGTGAAGTTTTATGAGCGAAATCGCCGACAAGGTTAAGAAGATTGTGGTCGAGCACCTGGGCGTCGACGAAGCCAAAGTGACCCCGGAAGCCTCCTTCATCGACGATCTGGGCGCTGACTCGCTTGACACCGTGGAGCTGGTGATGGCGTTCGAGGAAGCCTTCGGCGTGGAAATCCCCGAGGATGCCGCCGAGAAGATCACGACCGTGAAGGATGCGGTCGAGTACATCGAGAAGCAGAAGGCCGAATAAGGCTCCGCTTTCTCAACTAAAAAGCCGTCCGAGGAGTTCACATGCGCCGTGTTGTCGTAACAGGTATGGGGATCGTCTGCCCGCTCGGGGTGGGCGTTGAACATGTCTGGAAGAGGCTGATCAACGGGGAGTCCGGCATCAGCGCCATCGACTCTTTCGACACCACGGAGCTGACGGCCAAGATCGCCGGCCAGGTCCCAGCGGGACCGGCCGCCGAGGGCAAGCTTGACCTCGCCGAATGGATCGCGGTCAAGGAACTCAAGAAGATGGACCGCTTCATCCATCACGGCATGGTCGCCGCCGCGCAGGCCATGGCGGATTCCGGCTGGGCACCGGAGACCGAGGAGGACAAATGCGCCTCCGGCGTGATGATCGGCTCCGGCATCGGCGGTCTGCAGACCATCTACGAAACCTCGATCATGGTGCATGAGGGCCGGGCCAAGCGCGTCTCGCCCTTCTTCATCCCCGCGGCGCTGATCAACCTGATCTCCGGGCAGGTCTCCATCAAATACGGGCTGAAGGGCCCCAACCACTCGGCCGTGACGGCCTGCGCCACCGGCGTGCACGCCATTGGCGACGCGGCGCGGCTGGTCGCCTTTGGCGATGCGGACGTGATGGTGGCCGGCGGCGCCGAGGCTGCCGTGAACGCTCTCGGCATTGCCGGGTTCTGCGCGGCACGCGCCCTCTCCACCGGCTTCAACGACCGCCCGACCGAAGCCTCCCGCCCCTGGGACAAGGACCGCGACGGCTTCGTGATGGGCGAAGGCGCTGGTGTGGTGGTTCTGGAAGAATACGAGCACGCCAAGAAGCGCGGCGCGAAGATCTACGCCGAGATCGGCGGCTACGGCATGTCGGGCGACGCGCACCACATCACCGCCCCGGCGGAGCACCATGACGGCGCCTTCCGCGCCATGAAGGCCGCGTTCAAGAATGGCGGGCTGACCGCCGCTGACGTGGACTACGTGAACGCGCACGGCACCTCCACGCCGATGGGCGACGACCTGGAGCTGGAAGCGGTCGAGAACATGTTCGGCGACCACGGGAAGAAGGTCGCCATGTCCTCCACCAAATCGGCCACCGGACATCTGCTGGGTGCTGCCGGTGCCATCGAGGCGATCTTCTCCATCCTCGCCATCCGCGACGGCATCGCCCCGCCGACGCTGAACCTGCACAACCCCAGCCGCGCCTCGGTCATCGACCGCGTGGCGCTGACGGCGCAGGAGCGCAAGATCAACGTGGCGCTGTCGAACTCCTTTGGGTTTGGCGGCACCAACGCCTCGGTCATCTTCAAGCGGGCCGTCTAAGCCATTCCACGTCGCGGCCAGATACTGCTTCTGCTGGTCACCCTGCTCGTCACGCTACGGGCAGGGCAGATGGCCGCACGGGAGAGCTACACCGCGCCCGGCGCCGGGCAAACCAATGCCGATGTCGTGATCCCCGCTGGCGGCAGCGCCGCCACGGCGGAGGCGCTGGCCAAGGCCGGGGTGATCCGGCACAAGCTCATTTTCCGCCTTGCCGCCTATTTCACCCGGGGCGATGGCGTGCTGCATGCCGGGGAGTTCATCTTCCCCGCTCATGCCAGTATCAAGGAGATCCTGGACATCCTCCGCCACGGGCAGCAGGTGGAGCACCAGGTGACCATCCCCGAGGGGCTGACCGGGGCGCAGATCGCGAAAATCCTCAATACCGCGCCGGATGCAACCGGCCATGTCGACCCGCCGCAGGAAGGCAGCGTGCTGCCGCAAACCTATAGCTATCTGTGGGGCACGCCGCGCGCCGCCATCCTCGCCCGCGCCGAGGAAGCCATGCAGACCAGCCTGGACACCGCCTGGCCCAAGCGCGACCCGAAAGCGCCACTGGCCACGCCGCAGGAGGCGCTGATCCTCGCCTCCATCGTGCAGGAGGAGACCCCGCTCGGCCGCGAGCTGCCGCAGATCGCCGCCGTGTACGAGAACCGGCTGCGCCAGGGCATGAAGCTGCAGGCCGACCCCACGGTGATCTATGCCGCCACGGGGGGCAAGCAGTCAGGCGGCGCCAGCATCAGCCGCGCGGACCTCGAAAACCCCTCGCCCTACAACACCTATGCCCATA
>DATIWS010000083.1:0-3446 GCA_035519275.1 Acidocella sp.
GTAATGCCGCCATTCACGGTCCAGCGCGGCGTTTACCTCGGCGCCGAACAGCACCACATAGGCGGAGATGTAGAACCACATCATCAGACCGATCAGGGTGGCGAGCGGGCCATAGACCACACTATACACGGCGAAACGCCCAACATAGAGCCCAAACGCCCAGGAGGCGAGCAACCACAGGAAGGTGGCGATGACCGCACCCGGGGCGTGGAACACACGTCCCGTTCCCGCCGGGCCGAAGCGGTAGAGCAGCGCCAGGGCCAGCAGCAGGAACACGACCATCGCCGTGGCACTGATCAGCCCGACGAGAAAGGTGGTGGAGCCGGAGAGGCCGAGAAACGTCAGCGCCACCGGCACGAAGACGAGAAAGCCGATGGCCATCGCGGTGCCGATGATAGCGACCAGCGTCATCCCCATCGAGACGAGCTGAAAGCGCAAGAGGCCGCGCGTCTCGCGCTCATGGTAAGCAAGCGACAGCGCGTTCAGCACCGATTTGGTGCCGGTGGAGGAGGACCACAGCGAAATCGCCAGCGAGATGAGGAAGCTCAACCCCAGCCCCTTGGCCGGCTGGGCAATAACGCTCTGGATGCGGTCCGAGATCAGCGAGAACGCCGCGGGCGGCATGAAGCTTTGCAAATAATGCAGCTGCGGCTGCACGGTGTCCGGATTGTACACCAGCCCGTAGAGCGAGATGAGCATGGTGATGGTGGGGAACAGCGCCAGAGTGGCATAGAAGGCGCATCCGGCGGCAACGAGAGAGACACGCTGCGAGGCCGTCGCCCGCCCTGCGGAGAGCAAGGCGCGCCGGAGCAGCGGCACACGGTCACGGGAGATGAATCGCTCAGCCATCGGGCCCGAGATTAATCGCTTCCGCAACGGCGGCAAACCTGTCACGCCACCGACACAAAAGCGTCGTCCGCCACCTATAGCCCGGCGAGCAGGAACGCCTTGATCCGCGCCATCGACTCATAATCCATCAGCGCCGGCGCGTGTCCCGCCTCCTGCACCACATACCCCTCCGCGCCGGTTTCCAGCATGCGGGTGTAAACCGGCTCGGTCAGCAGGTCGCTCTGCCCGCCGCGAATCACGAGCCGCGGCGCCCGGATCAGGTCCCAAATCGGCCACATGTCCGCATCCAGCGGCACCGAGGCGAGCAGCGGCTCGATGATCTTCGGGTCATAATGCATGGCGAACGCCCCTTCCCCGGTCTGATCCAGCACCTGCCGGGCGGAGAAGCGGGCGAGATGCGCCCATTGCGCATCGCTGAGCGGCCCGAACGACGCATGCACCAGACGCAGATGCGCCTCCAGCGCCGCCATGGAGACGAAGCGCTCCGGCGCCGCGGTCATGTAGTCACGGATGCGCTTGAGCGAGATGGACGGGATTTGCGGGCCGACATCGTTGACCACCAGCCGCGTGATCGGGGCGTTCTGCGCGGCGGCGATCATCATGCCGCAGATACCGCCGAGAGAGGTGCCAACCCACGCCACCGGCTTGTTCAGCTGTGCCAGCAGATGCGCCAGCGCCACCACATAGGTCGGCGGCTGGTAGGCCATGGGTTCGGACAGCCAGTCAGACTTTCCACGCCCCGGCAGGTCCGGGCAGATCACGTGGAAACGGTCGGACAGCGCCTCCGCCAGGGCGTCGAAATCCCGCCCATTGCGGGTGAGGCCGTGCACGCACATCACGGCCGGCGCCGCCGGGTTGCCGGACTCGACATAGGCCATTTTGTAAAATCTGGTGCCGAAGAGATAGTTGACCGAACCTGTACGCGGCATGTGCCCTCCATCGACCGTAACCCGAAGCTGCCGTAAGGCTTAGATGATGCCAACCCCGCCCACAACCGGCCTGGCCTGGAAACTCTTCATCGGGGTGGCGGGCACCTGCGCCGCGCTCAACATCCTCGCCCTCGGCGACCTGATGCTGACGCACACGATGCTCAACAGCGACTTCATGGCCTTCTGGTCCTTCCCGCGCTTCGCGGCCGCGCATCACGTGGCCCAGATCTACAGCGCCACGGCGCTGCAGGCGTTCCAGCAGGCGCTCTACCCGGGCTTCGACAGCTTCTACCCGTATCTTTACGCCCCCACCCTGCTGCTGCCGACCTGGTGGCTGAAATGGCTTTCCTACGGCTGGGCCGAGATCATCTGGACCGTGGCGGGCATCGCGACGCTTGCAGCCGCGGTGCCCCTGGCCTTCCCCCGCGCGCGCTGGGCCGTGCTTGTGGCGCTGCTGGCCAGCCCCGCCGCGCTGATTACCGCCGCCACCGGGGAGACGGCCTTCTTCACCACCGCCCTGCTGCTGGCCGGATTCGGGGCGCTGCCGAAACGGCCGGCACTGGCGGGCATCGCCTTCGGCCTGCTGACGCTCAAGCCGCAACTCGGCATCCTCATCCCCGTCTTCCTGCTGGCGCGCGGCGAGTGGCGGGCCATCGCCACCGCCAGCCTCACGGCGCTGGCCCTGGCCGGGCTCTCCTGCCTCGCCTTCCCGCCCGATCTGTGGCTGATCTGGGTTCATACGCTGCCGCAATACCAGGCGTGGTACTTCGCCTCGAAGGGCCTGAACCTCAACATCATCGTCACCCCGGCGGCGAATCTCGTGACCTTAGGCGTGCCGCAAAACATTGCCTGGGCGGTGCAGATTGGCTGCTTCCTGGCGGTGGCGGCGGTCATCGCCTGGCTGGCCCGGCGCGCGCCTTACAGGCTGGCCGTCGCGGCGCTGCTCACCGGCACATTCCTGGCCCAGCCGCACGCCTACGCCTATGACAGCGTGCCCCTGGCCGCCGCCCTGGCCCTCTGCGCCACCGAGCGGCCCGCCGCATGGCAGCTCTGGCTCGCGGCGCTGGTGTATCTGGGGCCCCTGATGCTGCTCACGCCGGCATGGCACTGGTTCCTCTACGCTGCGCCGGAGACAGCCCTGTTCACCGCAATCACCGTGCTTGCGCTGAAGACGCCGCGCGGCGCAAACTCGCCCGCATGACCCAGTTCCTCTCCACCCCGCCGCTTGACCCGCGCCTGACGCAAGGCGTGCTGCCGCGCCGCTTCCTGGCGCTGCTGCTGGATTGCGTCGTCATCAGCGTGCTCGGCTCAGTGGCGGCGCTGCTCATCGCCCTGTTCGGCGTGCTCACGCTGGGCGTGGGCTGGCTCGCGTTTCACGTGATCCCGTTGATCCCGCTGGTGTATTACACGTTGCTGATCGGCGGTACCGGCGCCACACCGGGGCAGCGCTTGGCCGGGCTGACAGTGCGACAGGACGACGACTGGGCCGCGCGCCCGAACCTCGCTCAGGCGCTGGTGTGGGCCGTGCTGCTCTGGCTCAGCTTTGTGCTGGTCGGCATTCCGTTGCTGCTGGCGCTGCTCAACCCGCGCGGCCGCGCCACGCATGACATTCTCTCTGGGCTGGTGATCATCCGCGCCAAGTAAATTCCTGTTGACGTGGCGGGTTCG
>DATIWS010000084.1:0-5383 GCA_035519275.1 Acidocella sp.
GTGATTTCACGGATGAGCTTTGCAAAAATGCGGGCGCGCTTGGCGTCCTGCGCACCTTTGCGGTGCATGATGTTCTTGAATTGCGAATGTCCAGCCATTTTTTTCGTCTACCATCGCTTCCGGCGCACCGGAAGGCGGTCAGTGCAGATTGACATATGCGTTCGGCACCACTATCCAGCGTCCCCACACCGGGCGCGTAGCTCAGCGGTAGAGCATTCGCTTCACACGCGAAGGGTCACAGGTTCAATCCCTGTCGCGCCCACCACTTCCCCAAAATTCCGCAAATTCAAAAGCTTTAAAGGGCGCTTTCAAAAGCCTTTAAGGCTCTGGCGTGGCCTGTGGCTTACGCCACGCGGCCGCCCAGGATGCCCTTGATCCTTTCGATCAGCACGCCCTTGGAGGAGACCGCATCCTCCAGCAGGTTCGCCTGGGCGATCATCAGCATGTGCATCTCCAGCAGGCCGATGGAGCTGCCGGTATGCACGAGAATCGGCTCGAATCGCAGCTCCTCACTCCGGCGCATGGACTGCTTGAGCGCGTCGGCAATCGGCGTGCTGCCCTTCAGCGTCAGCGGGCGCGTATCCATCTTGTGCGCCAGCTCCTGCAGCGGACGCTTGATGAACACTTCGCGCCCGAAGGGCTGGGAGATGGCTGTGAGCAGTATGCGGCGCGACAGCACCCCGAAAATCTGCCTGTCGGCATGCACGATAAAGCCGGGGAGCGCCGGGTCATCGAGAAACTGCTGCTCGACATCGCCGGTACGCACATCCAGCCCGACGATCTTATCCCACAGCTTGAGCTGCCCCACGGTGGTCGGGCTGTTGATGGAGTCGTTCGTAAGAAGGCTGACGATGGATGCAAGCTGCGACATTTATACCCCCGCCTCGCAGGACTGAACGGTCATTGTTTTCCCCTGGCCGAAATACGCGCCGGCGCCATACGCGGAAAAGTGGCCACTCAATTCAGTGGCATGGTCCCCGATAAGCTCCCTCACCTGCTTCTGTCAGACTCCCCGGTACAGACAAGCGCCGATACTCGCCCGGAATGACGTTTAACGCAAACATAACATGCGTTTACGCAACAAAAAACGGCGCCCGAAGGCGCCGTTTCTGATGGACGGGGGCGTCAGGCCCCCTGCCCTGTGACTTTACGCAGCGCTGGCCATGCCGCGCAGCACGTACTGCAGAATACCGCCGTGCTTGTAGTATTCCACCTCGTCGGCGGTATCGACACGGCAGAGCACCGGCACTTCCTGCTTGGAGCCATCCTTGCGGGTGATGACCAGGGTCAGGTCCATGCGCGGGCTGAGCTGCTCCAGGCCCACGATGTCGAGGACCTCTTCACCGGTCAGGCCCAGGCTCTTGCGGGTCACGCCGTCCTTGAACAGCAGGGGCAGCACGCCCATGCCGACCAGGTTGGAGCGGTGGATGCGCTCGAAGCTTTCAGCCACCACGGCCTTCACGCCCAGCAGCATCGTGCCCTTGGCCGCCCAGTCGCGGCTGGAGCCGGTGCCGTATTCCTGGCCGGCGATGACCACCAGCGGCACGCCGTCCTTCTTGTACTTCACGGCGGCGTCGTAGATGGAGAGCTCTTCGCCACCCGGATAGTACTTGGTGTTGCCACCCTCGGCGCCACCCAGCATCTCGTTCTTGATGCGGATGTTGGCGAAGGTGCCGCGCACCATCACATCGTCGTTGCCGCGGCGGGAACCGTAGGAGTTGAAGTCCTTCTGCAGGACCTGGTGCTCCGTGAGGTACACGCCCGCCGGGGCCGTCTTCTTGATGTTGCCGGCCGGGGAGATGTGGTCGGTGGTGATGGAGTCACCCAGCAGCGCCAGGACGCGAGCGCCCTTGATGTCGGCGGCACCGCGCGGGGCCGGCGTGATGCCCTCGAAGTAGGGCGGGTTCTTCACGTAGGTGGAAGCAGTCGGCCAGGTGTAGGTGTCGGTACCGCCGGTCACCTCGATCTCCTGCCACTGCTTCGGCCCCTTGAAGACGTCGCTGTAGCGCTCGACGAACATCTGACGCGTCACGTTGGCGTGCACGGTGTCCGCCACTTCCTTCGTGGTGGGCCAGATGTCCTTCAGGTACACCGGCTTGCCGTCCTTGGAGGTGCCGATCTGCGCGGTGGTGATGTCCTCGCGGATGTTGCCGAAGATCGAGTAGGCGACCACCAGCGGCGGGGAGGCCAGGTAGTTGGCGCGCACGTTGGCGTGCACACGGCCCTCGAAGTTACGGTTGCCGGAGAGCACGGAGGCCGCGACCAGCTTGTTACCCTCAATGGCGTCCACGATGGCATCCGGCAGCGGGCCGGAGTTGCCGATGCAGGTGGTGCAGCCATAGCCGACGGTCTGGAAGCCCATCGCATCCAGGTCGGCGGTGAGGCCGGACTTGTCGAGATAGTCGGTCACGACCTGCGAACCGGGGGCCAGGGAGGTCTTCACCCACGGCTTCGGCGTCAGGCCCAGAGCGCGGGCCTTGCGGGCGACGAGGCCGGCCGAAACCAGCACGTACGGGTTGGAGGTGTTGGTGCAGGAGGTGATGGCGGCGATCACGACATCACCATGGGTGATCTCGTAATTGGTGCCGGCCACGGCCGCCTTGGTGCCAACGGCGTCCTGCGCAACGCCCAGGCTCTTGGTCAGCTCGGTGTTGAAGGCGGAAGCGGCGTCCTTGAGCAGCACGCGGTCCTGCGGGCGCTTCGGGCCAGCCAGCGAGGGCTGCACGGTGGACAGGTCGAGCACCAGGGTGTCGGTGAAGACCGGGTCCTCGCCGGTGACGCGCCACAGGCCCTGGGCCTTGGCGAACGACTCGACCAGCTTGATGCGGTGCTCGTCGCGGCCGGAGAGCTTCAGGTAGTCCAGGGTGAACTGGTCAACCGGGAAGAAGCCGCAGGTCGCGCCGTATTCCGGCGCCATGTTGGCGATGGTGGCGCGGTCAGCGAGCGGCAGCTCGTCCAGGCCCTCGCCAAAGAACTCGACGAACTTGCCGACGACCTTCTTGGCGCGCAGCATCTGGGTGACGGTCAGCACCAGGTCGGTGGCGGTCACGCCCTCGGAGAGCTTGCCGGTCAGCTTGAAGCCGATCACATCGGGGATCAGCATGGCGATCGGCTGGCCGAGCATCGCGGCCTCGGCCTCGATGCCGCCCACGCCCCAGCCCAGCACGCCCAGGCCGTTCACCATGGTGGTGTGGGAGTCGGTGCCGTACAGGGTGTCGGGGTAGACGAAGGTGGAGCCGTCATTCTCGGAGGTCCAGGCGACCTGCGCGAGGTATTCCAGGTTCACCTGGTGGCAGATGCCGGTGCCGGGCGGCACGACGCGGAAGTTGTCGAACGCTTCCTGGCCCCAGCGGAGGAACTTGTAACGCTCGCCATTGCGCTCGAACTCGAGGTCGATGTTCTTCTGCAGGGCATCGCCGGAGGCGGAGTAGTCGACCATCACAGAGTGGTCGATGACCAGGTCAACCGGGATCAGCGGGTTCACCTTCTCGGGCTTGCCGCCCAGCTTCATCACGCCGTCGCGCATAGCGGCGAGGTCGACCACCGCCGGCACGCCGGTGAAGTCCTGCATCAGGATGCGCGCGGGCTTGAAGGGCACTTCCTTGGAGGAGGAAGCCTTCTCCAGCCAGCCGACGATCGCTTTGGCGTCGTCCACGGTGTAGCTGCCGCCGTTCTCGAAACGCAAAACGTTCTCAAGCAGGATCTTCAGGGTCTTCGGCAGCTTGGAAATATCACCCAGTTTCGCAGCGGCTTCGGCGACGGAGAAGTACTTGTACTCCTTGCCGTCTACATTGATGGTTTGCTGGGTTTTGAGGCTATCGTGGCCGATGGCTGTCATGGGCAAAAACCTTTCTGCTGTTGCCGCTTGTGATTTGGCACGGCTTAAACCATAGCCGCAGCGCCCCGTCCATTCCGCAAAAAGGAATTTTACACCTGCTTACAGTTCAAAAACTCTCGGTTTTCCGCGGGGAAAGGCTAGTGTTACAGGGCATAGGCTTCACCCTGAGCGAAGGAGGCATGCTCCTGCTGCGTGGCAGGAATGGCGCAGGCAAATCCACCCTGCTCCGCGCCTTGGCCGGGCTGACCCCGCTGGCGGCCGGCACGGTGCTATGGGATGGCACTCCGGCGCTGCCGGACCTGCCGGCGCATGCCGCGCGTATCGCCTGGCTGGGGCATCTGGACGCGGTGAAACCAGCCCTGACCGTGGCCGAGCACGTGCCGGAGGAGGCACTGAAGCCGGTGGGGCTGGAGCGTTTCTCCGCCCTGCCCGCCCGCTTCCTCTCCGCCGGGCAGAAGCGGCGCCTGGCCATTGCCCGCGTCGTGGCCTCGGGGCGCAAGCTCTGGCTGCTGGACGAGCCGACCACAGGGCTGGACGCGGCCTCGGTGGAGCAATTCGCCGCCATTTGCACCGCGCACCGGGCGGCTGGTGGCATGATCATCGCCAGCACCCACACACCGCTCGACCTCCCGGACATGCAGGTGCTGGAACTATGATCGTGCTCATCTCCCGGGAGCTGAAGCTCTCGCTCCGCCACGGCGCGGATACCGTGGCTGCCCTGCTTTTCTTTATTATAGCGGGCACGCTGTTCGCCTTCGCCGTCGGCCCCTCGCCCGCCGTGCTGGCCGGCATCGCCGCCGGGGTGGTGTGGGTCTGCGCCCTGCTGGCGGCGCTGCTGCCTCTGGAAAAGCTGTTCGGCGCGGATTTCGAGGATGGGACGCTGGATCTGCTGCTGCTCTCCGGCCTACCGGCCTATGAGGTCGCTTTCGCCAAGGCGGTGGTGCACTGGCTCACCACCGGGCTGCCGCTGCTGCTCGTCGCGGCACCTCTGGCGGTGATGCTGCGCATGCCGGACGCGAAAATCCCGCTGCTGCTGCTTAGCTTGGTGCCGGGAACGATGATCCTGTCACTGCTCGGCACACTGGCGGCGGCGGTGAGCCTCGGCGCCCGCCGGGCCGCGGTGCTGATGCCCCTCATCACCCTGCCGCTGGTCATCCCGGCGCTAATCTTCGGCGCCGCGGCGGTGACCTCGGCGCATCCGGCCGCACCTTTATATATGCTGGGCGCGATGCTGATGGCGGCGCTGCCGCTGGCGCCGCTGGGCGCGGGGACCGCCCTGAGGGCGGCGGCGGAGTAAGCGCCGCCTATTGCGTCAGGTTCCCGTCCACCGCCTGCGGGTAGATGAGATCCACGACCAGCAGGCGGAAACCTCCCAGAGCGCCAAGCGCCTGAAGCGGGCTCATCCGGTACTAGTCCGCTGGTGGGAAGGCGAGGCCCGAGCCGGGATCGACGAAGATGAGATTGTCCTTCACCTCCTTCACCCCCGGGGCGTTCTCGGCGATCACGATCACCGCCTGACGCTCCTCGTCGGAGAAGATCGTGCCG